>DATBMX010000397.1:0-5409 GCA_036554625.1 Aestuariivirgaceae bacterium | reverse complement strand
GCAGATACTTTGGAAGAGCTCGATGTGAACCCTCTGTTCGTGCTGTCCCAGGGAGAAGGTGCCATTGCCGTCGATGCCTTGATGCGAGTAAGGGAAAGCGCATGAGCGAGAACCCCATTCGAACTGCGCGACGAGGAAATGTGTTCGAGGTGACGATCGATCGCCCGAAAGCGAATGCGATCGATGCAAAGACAAGTCGAATCATGGGCGAGGTATTCGCCGCTTTCCGCGATGACGCCGAACTGCGCTGTGCCGTTCTCACGGCTGCGGGGGACAAGTTCTTTTGCCCCGGATGGGATCTCAAGGCGGCGGCTGCCGGCGAAGCGCCTGACTCGGACTACGGATTGGGCGGCTTCGGCGGGCTTCAGGAACTGCCCGGCCTGAACAAGCCTGTAATCGCAGCGGTCAATGGCCTGGCGTATGGCGGCGGCCTTGAGATCATGATCTCAGCCGACATTATCATCGCAGCCGAGCATGCCACGTTCGCTTTGCCCGAGATCAATTCCGGCACGCTGGCGGACGCTGCGACAATCAAGCTGCCGCGCCGCATGCCTTATCATATCGCTGTCGAGCTTCTCTTCACCGGCCGGCGCATGGATACCGCTGAAGCCAAGCACTGGGGGCTTGTCAACGAAGTCGTGCCAGCGGACAGGTTGATGGTTCGCGCACGCGAGTTGGCCGAACTTCTCGCCAGCGGGCCGCCTCTGGTTTACGCCGCCATCAAGGAGACCTTGCGGGAAACTCTCCATTTGCCCATCCAGCACGCCTTCGACTTGGTCACCAAGCGCAAGCTTGAGACGGTCGACCGGCTTTATTCGAGCGAGGATCAGCTCGAAGGAGCCCGCGCCTTTGCCGAAAAGCGCAAGCCCGTGTGGAAGGGAAGATAATGCTCAGCGCATGATGAAGGGATCGTCGATGGGGGTCTCGGACGTATTGATCCAAATGGTCTTGGTGCGCGTGTAATCCCAGATCGCGTCCATGCCGGCCTCGCGACCGTTGCCTGTTGCGCCGAAACCGCCGAAAGGAGCGAGCGGCGATACGGCTCGATAGGTGTTTATCCACACAATGCCCGCTCTCAGGCGCTTCGCCATGCGATGAGCGGCTGCTAGATTCTTGGTGAACACGCCCGCGGCGAATCCGTAATCCGTGCCATTGGCGATATCCACCGCCTGCCGTTCATCGGAGAATGAGAGGACCGACAAGACCGGTGCGAAGAATTCCTGCTGCATGCAGGGCATATTCGCATGCGGTGCGGCAAGTATCGTGGGCGCAAAGTAATAGCCCTTGTCATGGCCGGGCGGAGCCCCTCCTCCAGTGACGAGAACGGCCCCAAGCGCGATGCTTTCTTCGACAAGCTTCCCGGCATGGCTCTTTTGTCTCGCTGTGGCGAGTGGACCCATTTCGGTCGCGGGATCGAGCGGAGATCCGATTCTGATCTGCGGGGCACGCTGCGCAAGGCGGTGGAGAAGCGGATCGCGGATCGAGTCATGAGCGAGAAGCCGCGAGCCTGCCACGCATGATTGGCCGGAGGCTGCGAAGATTCCGGCGACAATGGCATTGGCCGCGCTGTCGAGATCGGTATCCGGAAAAACGATTACGGGCGACTTGCCGCCGAGCTCCAGCGTGGTGATAGCGAAATTATTGGCAGTGTGCCGGACGATCTGCCTCGCGGTCGCTGGGCCGCCGGTGAAGGCCACCCGCGACACCAGAGGATGACTCGCCAGAGTTGCCCCGCAGTCTTCGCCGAACCCGGTGAGGATATTGACGACCCCGCTCGGAAAGCCCGCCTCGAGAATGAGCTTGGCAAAGTGAAGGAGCGGCGCTGGCCCGTCCTCCGAGGCTTTTAGGACAACACAATTGCCCGCAGCGAGGGCAGGTCCCAATTTGACTGCCGAGAGAAAGAGCTGCGAGTTCCAGGGAACGATCGCGGCAACCACTCCGATCGGCTCGCGGCGCGTGAACACCTCCATGTTCGGCTTGTCGATGGGCAGAACCGCGCCTTCGATCTTGTCGGCCAGCCCGGCAAAGTAACGGTAATACTCGGCCACATAGCCGATCTGCGCACGCGTTTCACGGATGATTTTGCCCGTATCCTGCGTTTCGAGCTCGGCCAGCAAAGGTGCATCACGGCTCACGAGGTCGGCCAGCTTATACAAGAGCTTGCCCCTGGCCGAGGCGGTGAGCGCAGGCCATTCTCCTTCATGAAAGGCGCGCCAGCCGGCTTTCACTGCGCGATCCACATCAGAGGACGAGGCCCTGGGCATCAGAGCCCACACCTCTTCGGTCGAAGGATCGATGCTTTCGAATTTGGCGCCGCCTTCCGCGTCGCAGAACTTTCCGTCTATGAGGAGTCTGAAGTTTTCCATATCCTTCATCCTCGCAAGAAGCGGTCGATGGCCGAATTGACCTCCTGCGGCATTTCCATCGGCATCATGTGGCGTCCTCCGGGAATGATGGTCACACGAGCATCGGCAATAATCTTGGCCATCCTCCAAGCCATCGCCGGTGTAGACCCGGTGTCGTGCTCCCCCGTGATCATGAGGGTCGGGCAGCTGATGGCGGATAGCTTTTCGGCAAGCTCCTCATCCGCGGAGGCAAAGATCTCGTAGGTGGATAAAAAGGAACGATCGTCATTGTCGAGTAGCCTATGATGAAGTTCTTGCGCCTGCTCTGGCTGTCCGGCAAGAAAGGCTGGCGAAAACCACCGTTCGATTGCCGCCGGATAGATAGAGGCCGGGCCCTTCGCGAGCGCCTGCTCGAACCTCGACCGCAATGCCTGGCGTTCGGAAGGCGAGCGGTCATAGACCGTGCTCATGAGCACAAGTCGCTCGAGGTCCCGGCTGCAGCGAGTGCCAAAATGCTGCGCGATAAGTCCGCCAAAGGAAAAACCGACGAGCGCAAACTTCTTGAGATCGAGCGCAGCGGCAAGATTTTCGAGCTGGCGGGTGAAATCATCCAGCGTAGCCGCTCCCTCAATGCGCGGGCTTTGGCCATGCCCGAGCAGATCGTAGCAAATGACACTATGCCTGCGCGCAAAAAAATAGATTTGGGCCTGCCACATGCGATGATCCAGGCCCACCCCATGGAGAAAGACAAGCGGGAGCCCCCTCCCCGCCACAGTCCCGAAAGTGCCGTCGCGCAGCCGGAAATTTCCGGGTCTCAGCCGATCAGACACTTCTTTCGGATTCCTTTGCCATCTCTTTGATATCGAGGCAGCGATTGCTGATTGCCCAAGGATTGGCGATCACTGGCGCAGCGGCCGCCACAAGAGCCCCGTGGCTATTCCGCAGCTTGCCGCTCTTGGCGAGGCTCGCTGAATCTCGGTATTACCTCTTCGGTGAACAGCTTCACCGAACGCATGGCGGCCTCATGCTCCACGCCAGGGAAATGCGACCAAACCAAGAGATACTGCAAATTCAGCACATTGATCATCTCTTCGATCTGATGCGCGATCTGCTCCGGCGTGCCGAATAGAAGATTACGCTCTTCCAGGAACTCGACATTGAGCAAATCGAGTTTGCCGGGCGTCTTGGCAAGTTCCTCCCCCAAATGACGGTGGTTCTCAAGCCCGCGCCAATGGCAGACCCACCGCAGATAGTCGACAATTCCCTCTCCGCCGAGTTTCTTGGCTTCGTTTCTGCTTTCGCAGCAGAACATGTCACGCACGAGAATCACGCCGTCGCCTAGGGCTATATCGCGCTTTTCCTTCGCCGCCTTCTTGTCTCGGTAAAGCTCGAAGCGCGGCTTGAGGGCATCGGTGGGCGGAATCCACATCATGGCGCCGAGATTGTTCTCCGCCGCGAATTGGATTGCGAGATGGCCGTCCACAACCTGGTGCATGGGGGGCGTGGGCTGCTGCAGCGTCCTTGGCACAAGGGCGAGCTTCTTGAGTTCGAAAGTTTCCATGTCCTGATAGTCGGCCAACTTCGGACTCATGGCATGGTCCCAGGCGAAACCGGGGTCGGGAAACTGGAAGAACTCGCCTTTGAACTCAAAATGAGGACTGGACCAAGCGCGCCTGATCACCTCGAGGCTTTCAGCGAATATGCGGAAATTTTGAGCGGGATTGCGCGTGTCAGCCGTCTTGTTGAGATTCAGCGCTTCGCGTCCGTATAGCCCGCGACCAACGCCGCATTCAGCCCGGCCGCCTGACATGTGATCGAGCATGGCCAAATCCTCGGCGAAGCGCAGCGGGTGCCAGAAGGTGACGATGTTCGCTGCCTGGCCTATGCGGATCCTCTTGGTATGCGCCGCGGTCCACGTGCTCATCATGACCGGATTTGGACAGACTTCGAAGCCCTCATGGCCGAAATGATGCTCGGTGAACCAGATCGATTCCCAATTCTGATCGTCCAGATAGCGGGCAAGGGCGATAGTCTCGTCCAGTACCTGGCGATATGGTTTCAGCAGATGACGATTGTTGCTGTTTGCGAAATAGCCGAATCTCATGGCGCTCATCCTTCCAGATCAAAGTGATAGCGCACACCGATTAGGCTCACTGCGCGCTCACTTGAGCGGCACACACCGATTAGGCTGACTGCCTGCCGACTTCAGCTTCCTGCCAATTACCAGAGCCAGGCAATTTCAGCAACCGACTCTGCTGATCGGTTCCACCGTTTCCGCTACTCGTCACGATCGGCCGTTTGAGAAACCCTGCGTGAAAAAGAACTCGGCAACGGAGTTGCAGGAGTACGATTTGAGCTTTTCGCGGAACTCAAATCGGCCACGGGGTTGCAGGACACGACCAAAGCTTTCTGCAGAATCAAAAAGGCAGATCATGGCCTTGCCCCCGCGAGACCATGACCTCCTCCCCCGGAATGCGCAGATCTCCCGAATGTTTCAGGAAACCCGCCGTAATTCACTTGAACTTTGGAATTTTTGCCGCTCAGCCACAAAATTGGTCGATGGGCCGATAATTTATCCAATTGACCAATTTTGTCAAGACTTATTGCGAGAAAGCTAGTAATTTCTTCGCGTCCTTCGGAAACCTCTGAAATGACTCTCAATTCTCACCGCGAAGGTGGGCGACGTTTGTTGTAAGCCAGCAGTAGACAGTCAACCATTTGCATCAGTCACCCAAATGCCCCTCACGCCGATCAGCACGGTTCGAAAACAGGAGCTGCTGACTGCGGCGTTCCGAGTGCTTCTGCGCGATGGCTTGAACGGGGCTACGACGAGCGGCATCGCCGCAGAAGCGGGAGCGTCCAAGGGAATGGTGCATTCCTATTTTTCAAGCAAGCGTTCGCTCATTCTTGCAGCCCTCCGCTGGGGTCACTCCCTTCGCAAACAGGAATTGACGCGCCGATTGCGTGCAGCGCACTCGCCCCAGCAGCGGCTGATGGCTTTCGTGGATGTGATTCTTGGACCGAAACATTTGACTCACGAGCACTGCGCTCTCTGGATCGAATC
>DATBMX010000355.1:0-20956 GCA_036554625.1 Aestuariivirgaceae bacterium | reverse complement strand
TTCAAAGCCTTGAAGCTTGGGAGAGACAATGTTGTGGAAGGAGTAGAAGAGCAACGGAATATAGGGCGTGTCGCGGACAAAGATCGCCTCTGCCTGCGACAGCAGCTTGGAACGCTTGGCGGCATCCGGCTCGGCAGCTGCCTGGCTCATGAACGAGTCATACTCCGGGTTGGAATAAAGCGCGTAGTTGCTGCCATCCCCGGTTACGAGCAAACGAAGGAATGTTTCCGGGTCCTTGTAGTCGGCAATCCAGCCGGCGCGGGCAACGTCATAGTCCCCGTGCTGCTCGAGGAGGCCGTAATGCGTCTTGGTATCCGTGTTGACGAGAGACACTTCGACGCCCAGGGGCTTAAGCATGTCCTGAACCGCGACCGCCGTATTCTGATGGTTCTCTGACGTGTTGAATCGCAGCTCCAGCTTGAGAGGCTTGTCGGGTCCGTAACCGAGCTCGGTCAGTATCTTCTTGGCTTCGTCTTCGCGCTCGATCTGTGACATGTCCGCATAGTCGGCCACGCTTGGCTCATAGCCGGCGATTCCTGGCGGCACGAAGGAATAAGCCGGGATCATGCTGTTCTTCCAGACCTTCTCGGCAAGGAAGTCGCGATCGACCGCCATGGAGATGGCGCGCCTCAGCTTCGCGTCCTCCCAAGGCTTCTTGTCGACCTTGAAGCTATAATAGTAAGTCCCGAGATAAGGTGCGATGCGAACCTGATCCCCGAACTTTGCCCTGATCTCATCGAGCTGCTCCGTCGGCAGATCGTCGTTCGAATCGAGCTCGCCCGCTTCATAGCGTTTGAGCGCCGCCGAGCGGTCTTCCGTCGGAATAAAGTTCACGACGTCGATCTGGACATTGGCGGCGTCGAAGAACTTGGAATTCTTGACGATCTTGATGTGATCGTTGGGCACGAATTCGGCGAGCGTGTAGGAACCATTCGAGACGAGGTTGCCCGGCTTGATGAAATCCGCGCCGAACTGATCGATGTTCTTCTGGTTGACGGGATAAGTCGCCTGATGGGTCAGCATCTCGAGGAAATAGGGCGTCGGAGCATTGAGAGTGATCTCCAGCGTCTTGTCGTCGATGGCCTTGACGCCCAGCGTGTCCGGAGAAGCCTTGGTGGTCGCGTCGTTGATCTCCTTGGCGCCCTTTATCGGATACAGCATGCCGGCATATTCAGCGGCGGTCTCGGGATTGAGAAGCCGTTGGAAGGAATACACGAAATCCTGCGCTGTAACGGGGTCGCCGTTGGACCAAAGCCCATCGGCACGCAGCTTGAACGTATAAACTTTTCGATCATCGGAAACGGTCCAGCTTTCCGCCGCTCCGGGAATGAGCTCTGCCTTGGCATCCTGCATGACAAGTCCCTGGAACAAATCGCGCAGAATATGGGCTTCATAGACGGTGGAAGTCTTGTGCGGATCGAGGGATTCCGGATCCGCCGAATTGCCGCGGTTGTAGACGACCTCGGCGCCCGCCCCTCCAACGGCCAGCAGGAGCACGGTCAAAGTCGCAGCTATGGTGCGTAAAAAGCTTTTCATGCACACCTCCCTTTGTTCAATTATGCTGTTGCGCACTAATGGCTTAGTGCTCGTGAGCACGACTATAACACCGGGGCTTCGGGAATCAAAAGCTGTCGGTTGTTTCGTGTTGCGGTCGATGGGGGCCTGAAAGCAATGGATCTTGAATACGAATATAATATGCGCCAGCGCGTGCCGGAGCATCCGCGGATCATTGCTCAGTGGGAACACGAGGCGGCAGGCTTCCGCCGCGGCGCCAAGGCCGAATACGACCTGGCCTATGGGGCAAGGCCGCGCAACCGCGTGGACGTGTTCTGGCCGGCGAGGGACAAGGGCGCCGTGGCGCTCTTCATCCACGGTGGATATTGGCGTTCATTCGACAAGGGTTTCTTCAGCCATATGGCGCGGGGCCTCAACGCCCATGGCGTCACGGTGGCGGTTCCTTCTTACAGCCTCTGCCCGGACGTAAGGATCGGCGATATTATCGAGGAAATGCGCCAGCTCGTGATCTACCTGCGCAACAAGTTCCGGCGGCGGATTTTCGTCTTCGGGCACTCCGCGGGCGGCCATCTCGCCTCCGCAATGCTCGCCACCAAATGGGAGCTGTTCGGCCATCCCAGTGATCTCGTGCCCTCGGCGGTGGCGATCAGCGGCATATTCGACCTAAGGCCGCTGCTCGGCACGTCAATGAACGATGACATCAGGATGGATGAGGGAACGGCGCGGGTGTGGAGCCCGCTGTTGTGGCCGAGTCCGGCCGGGCGCGGCTTCGAAGCCTGGGTCGGGCGCAAGGAGTCTGACGAATTCATCCGACAGAGCCAGAGCATCATAGCGCCCTGGCGCGGAGCCGGCGTGCAGGCAGCCTATGCCGAAATCGCCGGGCAGGATCATTTCAGCGTCATTTCACCCCTCGCCAACGCCGACGGCGACCTCGCCGCACGGCTGGCAGAGCTCGCCCTTTCAAGCCGCTAGGTTGCCCTCCCCATTGTTCAAGGCTATCAAGCGGATCATAGGCCACAGCCAGCGTCAGTCTCTTAACGTCGGGTTCGCTCGTCCATGCCGTCCTCTTCCACACCGCTTCTTGACCAGATCAAGACCCCAGCCGATTTGCGGCGTTTCGAGCCGCGCCAGTTGCGGAAAGTGGCCGAGGAGCTGCGTCAGGAGACGATTGACGCTGCGTCGGTGACGGGCGGTCACTTCGGAGCCGGCCTCGGGGTTATCGAGCTCACGGTCGCGCTTCACTATGTATTCAATACGCCCGAGGACCGGCTGATCTGGGATGTCGGCCACCAGTCGTACCCTCACAAGATTCTGACCGGCCGCCGGGACCGCATCAGGGCCATACGGCAACGCGACGGGCTCTATGGTTTCACCCGTCGGGAGGAAAGCGCTTATGACATTTTCGGCGCCGCCCACAGCTCGACATCCATATCGGCCGGGCTGGGCATGGCGGTAGCGCGCGACCTGGCGCAGCACAAGCACCATGTGATCACGGTGATCGGCGATGGTGCGATGAGCGCCGGCATGGCCTATGAGGCGATGAACAACGCTGGCGCGCGCGACACGCGCATGATCGTGATTCTCAACGACAATGGCATGTCGATCGCCCCTGCCGTCGGCGCTCTGACCAACTACCTGTCATGGCTCGTCTCGTCGCGGCCCTATCTATCGATTCGCGACATCGCCAAGCAGCTCGCCAAGCGTTTTCCGCGCAGTTTTCGTGAAATGGCGCGGCGCGCCGACGAATATGCGCGCGGCATCGTGCTTGGGGGCACATTGTTCGAGGAGCTGGGCTTCTACTATGTGGGCCCGATTGACGGACACAACATAGATACGCTGGTGCCGATCCTGCAGAACGTGCGCGATGCCGATCAACTCGGGCCCATTCTCATGCATGTGGTTACGGAAAAGGGCAAAGGACATCCGTTCCGCAAGGAGGACAGCGAGAAGTATCACGCGGTCAGCAAATTCAGCCCCAAAAGCGGCGAGCAGCACAAATTCTCGGCGAATGCGCCGAGCTTTACCTCCGTGTTCTCGCGCACCCTGGTCGAACTGGCGCGGCGGGACGAGAAGATCGTGGCCATCACCGCCGCCATGCCCTCCGGCACGGGGCTGGACAAGTTTCAGGAGCAGTTTCCCGATCGCACCTTCGACGTCGGCATCGCCGAACAGCATGCGGTGACTTTCGCCGCCGGGTTGGCGGTCGAGGGTTACAAGCCCTTCGCCGCCATCTACTCCACCTTCCTGCAGCGCGCCTATGACCAGGTCGTCCATGACGTGGCGCTGCAGCGGCTCCCGGTGCGCTTCGCCATCGATCGCGCAGGTCTCGTCGGTCCGGACGGACCGACGCATGCCGGAAGCTATGATGTGGCGTTTCTCTCTTGTCTGCCTGACTTCGTCGTCATGGCGGCGGCGGATGAAGGGGAACTCATGCATATGGTGGCAACCGCTGCGGCAATCGACGACCGCCCCTGCGCTTTCCGCTATCCGCGCGGCGAGGGCATTGGAGTCGATTTGCCCGAGAATCCTGCGCCCCTGGAAATCGGCAAGGGTCGAATCTTGCGGGAGGGCTCGCAGGTGGCGCTTCTGTCGTTTGGTGCGCGACTGCACGAATGCTTGCGGGCGGTGGAGGAACTTGAAGCCCTTGGAATTTCCGCGACCGTAGCCGATGCTCGTTTTGCGAAGCCGCTCGATGTTGATCTTGTGCGGCGTCTTGCCCGCTCCCATGAGGCCCTGATCACGATCGAGGAAGGGGCAATCGGCGGATTCGGCTCGCATGTCCTCCACGACCTGGCAGCCAACGATCTGCTTGGCCGCTTGAAGGTCCGCCCCATGTGTCTGCCCGATCGCTTCATCCGCCATGGCCAGCCCGCCGAGCAGTATGAGGAGGCAGGTTTGCACGCGCGCCACATCGTAGAGGAGGTCTTCCTCGCCTTGGGCAAGGATCTGCATTGCCTGCCCTCCAAGGCACGGACGTGAACCGTGAAGAAGGCAGGAGGGAAGGGCATCCGGACCATAGCCGTGCATGCAGGAGAAGGCGTCGACCCGGTCACGCGCGCCTCGTCGCCCAACCTCGTGATGTCGGCGACTTTCGCCCCGGCCGCCGTGACCGGCTTTTCCGCGCGTAACCGAATGGGCTATGAGGGCTTTATCTACGCCCGGCAGTCGAGCCCTACTGTCAAGCAACTCGAGGAAAAGCTAGCCGCGCTGGAAGGCGCCGAAGCGGCACTCGCCTTCGCTTCGGGAATGGCCGCCTCGCATGCGTTGATCGCCGGACGCCTGTCCGAGGGCGATCACCTCGTCATGTCCGATTCCAACTATGTGGGAACGGCGGAACTGGTTCGTGACTCGTTGCCACGCTTCGGCATCGACGTATCGCTCGTCGACACTTCGGACAGGAGTGCCGTCGAGCGGACCTTGCGGGCCGAGACCAGGATGCTGTGGGTGGAAACGCCGGCTAACCCGATCATGCGGCTGTCGGATATCGCCGAACTGAGCGAGCTCGCTCATGACAATGGGGTAAGAGACGTTGCGGTGGATTCTACCTTCGCCAGCCCGATCGCCACGCGCCCGATCGCCCTCGGGGCAGATTTCGTTGTCCACTCGCTCACCAAATACATTGGCGGCCATGGCGATGCGATGGGAGGCGCGGTGCTCGGCCGGAAGGGCGAGCTCGATGCCCTCAATCTCGAAGCGACGGTCCACTATGGCGGCGTGCTTTCGCCATTCAACGCCTGGCTGATCCTGCGGGGCGCGGCTACTCTGCCCTTGCGCATGCGCGCGCATGAGGAGAATGCGCTGGCCGTTGCGAGCTTTCTCGAAGGGCACAGGGCGATCAAGCGAGTGGTCTATCCCGGCCTTGCCTCGCATCCCCAGCACGATCTGGCACGCAGGCAGATGCAGAATTTCTCGGGCATGATGACGTTTCAAACGCAACGGGACGGAGCCGCGGTAGCACAGCGCATGATCGAAAACTTCGAGATCATTCATTATGCCGTCTCGCTTGGCCATCACCGCAGCCTCGTTTACTGGATACCCACGGAGAGCCTGATGGCTTCCTCCTTCAAGCTCGAGGACGAGGCCCTCAGGCGCTACCGTGATTTTGCCGGAGATGGAGTCTTCCGATTTTCGGTCGGCATCGAAGATGCCAAGGATATCTGCGCGGATCTCGAGCGCGTGCTGGTTTAAGGCCTGAGCTCAGGCGCGACTTCCAGACTTCTCGCGGTCTTCGGCGCTGATCCTCGCAGCGTAAGCCTGCTTCTGACGGTAATAGCTCTTGATCCCGAAAGGCAGCATGGCGAGATAGAGAAAGGCGAAAAAGGTCAACACCTCCCAGGTAAAGGCGATGAGCATGGCGACTGTGAACGCGGCGATTCCGAGTATGGGCAAAGCCATATCGCGGTTGACTCGCTGGCCGAAGGTCTTCCCGGAAAACGTCGGAACGCGGCTTACCATCAACAGGGCTATGGACGCGATATAAGGCAGGACGATCTTGGCCGATGTTTCCGCATTCGTCGGCAACCCCAGGAAGCCTAGATACATGGGAAGCATGGACAGTCCTGCGCCCGCCGGAGCCGGCACGCCGGTGAAGAAGCTCATCGTCCAGGCCGGTTTATCGGGATCATCGATGGCGACGTTGAACCGGGCCAGGCGCAGAGCGCAGCAGACAGCGAGCGCCAGCGACACGATCCATCCCAAATTGCGAAGATAGTGTAGCGACCACAGATGGACGAGCACGGCGGGCGCAACCCCGAAATTGACGAAATCGGCAAGCGAATCGAGCTCCGCACCGAAGCGGCTCGAACCTTTGAGCAGCCGGGCAAGGCGCCCATCCACCGCATCCAGCACGATCGCCAGGATCACGCAGCCCACGGCCAGTTCATAGCGGCCTTCTATGCCTAGCCTGATAGCCGTCACGCCGCTGCACAGGGCAAGCAGCGTGATGAGATTCGGCAGCAGCACGCGAACGGGAATGCTCTTGAAACGCGGCAGGCGATCGAGACCATTGGTGCCGGGTTCGGGCTCCAGGTTTGACATAGTCACAAGGCAAGCTCCTCTACGATCTCCGGCACTCCCGCGCACCCTCATTGGCCCGCAGATCGGCAAGGACTGTTTCGCCAGCGACCGAGCGCTGGCCCACTGCGGTGAAAGGCATTTGACCTTCGGGGAGGTAAATGTCAACGCGACTGCCGAAACGAATGAGGCCGATGCGCTGTCCGGCTTGAACATGTTCTCCCTGCCTCACGAAGGCGACGATGCGGCGGGCCAGCAGCCCGGCAATCTGAACGACGCCCACGCGGCGACCGTCCTCCATCTCGATGGTGTAGGCCTGGCGCTCGTTGTCGGCGCTTGCCTTGTCAAGTTCAGCGTTGATGAATTTGCCGGGCACATAGGCGATACGGGTGATCCTGCCGTCCACGGGGCTGCGGTTCACATGCACGTCGAACACATTCATGAAAATGGAAATGCGCTGCTGCGGCTCGGAGCCAAGATCGAGCTCAGGCGGCGGAACCGCTGGCCCAACGGCGCTGACGCGGCCGTCCGCCGGAGAAATAATCAGGCTTTCGCGCGCCGGTGTTGTCCGTTCGGGATCGCGGAAAAAATAAGCGCACCACAAGGTGAGGACGGCCGCGAGCCAGCCCAGGGCTTCGAAACCGGCGAGAAACAGAATGAGGCTGATGGCGAGGAAGATCGCGATGAACCGATAGCCTTCCCGGTGTATCGGCGTGAGAATAGAGCAGATCGAGCTGAGCATGGTTGGCGGCTCTAGGGCCAGTTCCCCGCCCCGTCAAGCATCCTCGAGGAAGACTTCTTCTCGTTTCTTCGCAACGGAGGGCAGAAGCACGACGATGAGGACGGCAGCGGCGAGAAAGATCAGGACCGCGCTGATTGGCCTGGTGACGAACACCATCGGATCGCCCCTCGAGATGATCATGGCGCGACGCAGGTTCTCTTCGAGCATGGGCCCAAGAACGAAGCCCAGCAGCAAAGGCGCAGGCTCACAGCCAAGCTTGACGAGAACGTAGCTGAGACCACCGAACACGGCGACGGTGAACAGATCGAAGGCGTTGCTGTTGATGCTGTAAACGCCAATGGCGCTGAAGACGAGAATCGTTGGAAAGAGCACGTAGTAGGGAATGGTGAGCAGGCGCACCCATAGTCCGATCAAGGGCAGGTTAAGCAGCACGAGCATGAGATTGCCAAGCCACATGGACGCGATGACGCCCCAGAACAGCTCTGGCTCGTCGGTGGCGACATTGGGGCCGGGCGTGATGCCCTGAATGATCATGGCTCCGATCATGAGCGCCATGACCGGATTGGCGGGAATGCCGAGGGTCAGCATGGGAATGAAGGAGGTTTGCGCGCCGGCGTTATTGGCCGATTCCGGTCCGGCAACGCCTTCGATTGCGCCTTTGCCGAAACGCCGCGGCGAGGACGACAGGCGTTTCTCGATCGAATAGGCCGCGAAGGACGACAGAATGGCGCCGCCGCCGGGCAGGATGCCGAGCATGGACCCAAGCCCGGTTCCGCGCAGGATCGGGGCAAATATTGCCTTCAAGTCTTCCCGAGTCGGTAGAAGATTGGTGACCTTCCGGATCATCACGTCGCGGTCTCTCTCATTCTCGAGATTGCGGAGAATCTCCGCTATGCCGAACACGCCGACGGCGACAGCCACGAAATTCAGCCCATCGGCAAGCTCGAGCCGGCCCAGGGTGAAGCGCGGTGTGCCGGTATAAATGTCGGTGCCCACCAGACCCAGCATCAGCCCGAGTACAATCATGGCGATTGCCTTGAGCACGGAGCCATGAGCCAGAGCGATGGAAATGATGAGGCCCAGCAGCATGAGCGAGAAATACTCGGCCGGACCGAACTTGAGGGCCATTCTGGTCAACGGCGGCGCGAAAAGCGCTATGAGCACCGTGGCGACCGTGCCGGCAAAGAAGGATCCCAAGGCTGCCGCGGCGAGCGCCGGTCCCGCCCTGCCCTGCCGGGCCATCTGATAACCGTCGATCGCCGTTACGGCGGAAGACGACTCGCCCGGCAGATTGATGAGAATGGCAGTCGTCGAACCGCCATATTGCGCACCGTAATAGATGCCGGCGAGCATGATGAGCGAGGTTGCTGGATTGAGCGCAAAGGTGATGGGCAGAAGCATGGCGATTGTCGCCGTCGGACCAATGCCGGGAAGCACGCCGATCAGCGTCCCGAGAAGCACGCCAAGGAAGCAATAGAGGATATTGACCGGCTCAGCAGCCGTAGCAAAGCCCATGGCCAGATTGCTGAAGAGTTCCATGGGCGCTTAGAACCTGAGCCAGGGGCCAAGCAGCGGGAGTGGCAGGCGAAGGCCGTAGCTGAAGACGGCAAGACAAAAAAGTGTCAGCCCCACCGCCATCGCTGCAGCAAGGAAAATGCCGGAGCGGCGGCTTGCGTAGACCGCAAGAACGCTGGTGACGACGATGGCGGGAACAAGGCCAAGCTGTCTCACGGTCAGACCGAAAACCACGGGCCCGGCGAGGACGAGCACAAGTCCGCGCCAAGGCACGGAGCCAAGGGACTCGTTCGTTCCGTTTCCAAGCGAGTTCAGCACGATCGCAGCACCGATGAGCACGAGCAAGCCGGACAACACAAGCGGAAAATATCCGGGGCCCATGCGAAAGGCGGTGCCGATCTCGATCGAACGCGTCGATATGGCAAAAAACGCACCGATCAGGATGAAGATCAGTCCCGCCAGAGCATCACGCAGATTCAATCGATGCATCATGCATCATGCAACGGGTCCTCGCCGTTTGAAAGCTCAAACGGCGAGGATGTCGATTTTGGGCTAGTCGGCGAACTGGCCCGCTGCGGTGATGATCGGCCGCCAGCGCTCGATTTCGCTCGACAGTTTCTGCTTCAACGCCTCCGGAGCTGCTTGATCCTCCGGCACGGGTGCCGTGCCGAGTTCTGCGAAGCGCTGGATGACGATTTCGTCCTTCAATGCCGTCTTGAGCGACTGTGAAAGCCGAGCGATCACCTCCTGCGGCGTGCCCTTGGGCGCGTAGAGTCCATGCCAGACGGCGACCTCCAAGCCGGGCAAACCCGCCTCGGTGCTGGTTGGCACATCCGGCAGGGCGTCCAGGCGCTCGGTCGTCGTGGTGGCATAGGCCTTGATCTCGCCTGCCTTGATCTGGTTGGTCGTGTTGGTCGTCTGATCGCACATGATGTCCACTTGGCCGCCGATAAGGTCGGTCAGGGCGGGCCCCGTCCCCTTGTAGGGAACCGTGGTGAGCGGAGTTTCGATGCTGCTCATGAACAGCATGCCGCACAAATGCGAGGCAGCGCCTATCCCGGCGTTCGCATAGGTGACCTTGTCCTTGTTCGCCTTCACATAGTCGATCAACTCCTTCAGGTTACCGGAAGGAAAATCCTTCCGCGCGACAAGCACCATCGGCACGTTGGTGACGAGACCGATATATTCAAAATTCTCGAGCGCGTTGAACGGCAGCTTGCGGTAAAGAGTTGCCGACGTCGCCATGCCGATGTGGTGCAGAAGGATCGTATAGCCATCGGGCTCCGCTTTGGCGACGCGAGCGGCGCCGAGTGTTCCGCCGGCGCCGCCGACGTTCTCGACGATCACCTGCTGGCCGAGGTCCTTGCTCATGACATCGCCTATGAGGCGGGCCACGGTGTCGGTTGGACCTCCGGCTGAGAAGGGAACGACCATGGTAATGGTTCGGTCGGGATAGGATTGGGCTTGCACCAGAGAAGGTGCGACCGCCAAAAGAATGGTTAAGAGCAATGCGCGCATGTTTCCTCCGAATACTGACTGGGCCAAACGGCGCCCCCTCGTTCGCGCGCGGGCCGGACCTCAGAGCAGACGATATTTTGCCCTCGCCGTCAAATAAAGGTCCACTCAGGCATCGACAGGCTCAGCCAGCGAAACCAGGCCTTCGGGAGCCTCAAGATTCTCTGCAAGTTTCCGTCGCGCTTCATCTGCCTCGCGCTGACGGGTCCACATCGCGTGGTAGATGCCCTGCTTCCTGAGCAATTCTTCATGCCGGCCACGCTCCGCGATGCGCCCTCCCTCCAGAACGATGATCTCGTCGGCTTCGATCACGGTCGAAAGGCGGTGAGCGATAACGATCGTCGTGCGGTTCCGAGCCACCTGACGCAGTGCTTTTTGGATCTCTTGCTCGGTACGCGTGTCGAGGGCGGAGGTCGCTTCATCGAGGATGAGAATGGGAGGACCTTTGAGGATCGTGCGCGCGATCGAAACGCGCTGTTTCTCGCCTCCCGAGAGCTTGAGCCCGCGCTCGCCGACCATGGTGTCATACCCATGTGGCAGGCTGGCTACAAAGTCGTGAATGTGAGCGAGCTTGGCTGCTTGAAATACCTCATCGTCGGAGGCATCGGGGCGGCCGTAGCGGATGTTGTAGCGGATCGTGTCATTGAACAGCACTGTGTCCTGCGGCACCATGCCGACGGCAGCTCGCAGCGAGCGTTGCGTAACCTTGGCAACGTTCTGTCCATCGATCAATACACGGCCGGTGGTGACATCGTAGAACCTGTAGAGCAGCCTTGCGATGGTGGACTTGCCTGCCCCTGACGGGCCGACAATGGCGACGGTCTTGCCGGGCGGCGCTGTGAAAGTCAGGCTCGTGATGATCGGCCGCTGTTTGTCATAGGCAAAGCCCACATGATCGAAAACGATTTCTCCCCTGTCGATGACCAGCGGCGGCGCGTCCGGCGCATCCTCGATTTCAACGTCGACGGCAAGCAGCCGGAACATCTGCTCGATGTCAATCAGCCCCTGTTTGATGTCGCGATAGACCGAGCCTAAAAAGTTGAGCGGCATATACAGCTGGATCATCAGAGCGTTGACCATGACGAAGTCGCCGACGGTCGCTTGGCCCCGCGTCACGTCATTGGCGACCATGACCATGATGACGGCAAGCCCGATCGAAAAGGCGATGGCCTGGCCGGCGTTGAGAATGGCAAGTGAAATCCAGGTTTTCACCGCCGCTTTTTCGTAACGCTCGAGCGACCGGTCGAAGCGCGCCGCCTCATGTTCCTCATTGCCGAAATATTTCACGGTCTCGAAATTCAGCAAACTGTCGATGGCCTTGGTATTGGCGTCATTGTCGGCGTCGTTCATCACACGGCGCAGATTGATGCGCCACTCGGTGGCCCAATAAGTGAAGCCAGTGTAGACGATGATCGTGAGCAGAATGATGAACGCATAGATCCAGCCGAAATTCCACCAGAGAATGCCGGCAACGAAAACGATCTCGATGACGGTCGGAAACGTATTGAACAGCGAATAGCGAAGGATCGTGTCTATTCCCTTGGTGCCGCGCTCGATGATGCGAGAAAGGCCGCCCGTGCGCCTTTCGAGATGAAATCTGAGAGAAAGATTGTGCAAATGCCGAAAGGTCTTGATCGCAAGCGCACGGACGGCGCTTTGGCCGACTCTGGCAAAGAGCGCATCGCGAAGCTGGGCGAAGACGACCATCATGATGCGGCCCAGGCCATAAGCGGCCACCATGGCAACGGGTCCGGCGAGGAGCAGTACGACCGTCGTCGCGCTCGAACCCCTCGCCTGAGGGCCGGTCAGGGAATCGACGGCGTATTTGAAGGCAAAGGGAGTGAGAACCGTAATGACCTTGGCCAGCACCAGCGACAGAAGTGCCAGGACGACTCTGATCTTGAGGTCCGTTCGCCCGGTCGGCCATAGATATGGGAGGATCGCCCGCAAAGTGGCGAACTGCTCTCCCTCGCCGCTCGTCGCGGCACCCCCATTGAAGCTGAGCCGTCTCATGGCGCTTGCAACCGAAACCGCGGAAGCCCTGTGGACGATCCGCGGCGCTCTTTACCGATAATCGCTACTGTTGGGATGTGGGGGTGGCCGTCGTCTTTGCCAAGGGTTCGCTGCTCTTGGGATCGATGGTCTCCGGCGGAACGACTCCGGGGGTTGCGAAAATCTGGCCGGGGTAGATCAGGTTGGGATCGCGGATGTGTCCCTTGTTGGCCTCGAAGATCAGAGTGTATTCGATACCGCGGCCATAGATGACGCGCGAAATCCGCCAAAGATTATTTCCTGGCTGGATCACGATCTTCCCATTGCGGGGCAGGCCGGACGCATCGGTGGGCGGGGTTTGCTCCACCGAGGCGACCTCGCCTTCCGCAGGAGAAGCGATATCAATTGCAGAAGCGTCTTCGGCCGCGGAAGCAGCGGTTTGGGCTTCCGGCGCCTCCATGGAAACCGTATCGTCGGATGCAGTTTCCTGCGTGATTGAAGAGCCCTGCACAAGCGATTCGGACTGGTCCGCCGCTGCAGGCGGTTCAGGGCTGACCTCCTCTGTCGCCGCGGCTTGCTGATTGCCAAAGGAAGGCGGCTCGGAAGTCACCGTCGCGGATTCCTCCAGCGCGGAAGATACCTCAGCAGATTCCGGCGCGGCTGGCTTATTCAGGGCAGCGACCTCCTGCGGCGCGGCGCGCACGAAGGGGAGCTCGATGCGCTGCGACACCGATCCATCGGGGCGCAGCTGATCCACGCGCAAGGAATGGGTGCCGGGCGCGATCGTCTCATTGCCCGCGAAGGTCCATTCTCCTTCGGACGTGGCAATCGCTTCACCGACTGGCTTGTTGTTGACGTAGAGCCGGATGCTTGACCCTGCCCCCGCGCGGCCGGAGAAAATAATCTCGCCGCTGTCGTCATAATCGACAGTGCCAAGAGTCAAGGAAGATGAGGCCGCGGCAAGCTTCTCCCCGCTTTCTCCTTCTCGCGCCGACGCTGCGTCGCTGGCAGCCGCTGAGTCAGCCAGGGTCTCGACCGTGGCCTTCTCAGGCCGTTCCGGCTTCTGCAACACTCTCGAAGGCCGGTCTGCATCGCTCAAAACAACGAGTGCCTTCTCGCCTGCCCGCTCGGGAATCTTGAGGGCAACCGACTGCTCGGAATCGATCGTGAGCGCATCGGCTATCTGCATTCGCAGCGTCAGCTGATGATCGCCCGGCGGCACGGGCTCATCGGGAATGAACACCCAGGCCCCCTCGACATCGGTTTTCGCTGTGCCCATGGGGGCGCCGTCAAGCATAATGGTGACATCGCTGTCGGGCAGGCCCCGGCCGGCAATCACGGCCGAACCGTCCTGCTCGACGCGAATTGTGTCGAAGGAAGGCTTGGCGGAAGTGTCCGACGCATCGCCGCCCTTGTTCGATTTCAGGGCCTCGTCCGCCGACTGCTGCGGACCGCTCGTGTCCTGGGGCGCGAGGGATGCCATTTCGGGCTCGGCCGCGGGCTCGGATTCTGTAGGCGCCGGCATGGCCATGTCCTGCAACTCCGCTCCGGGCGCGGCTTGCGCCGGTCCCGGCGTTGCCTTCGCCTCGGTAGCTGCCATCGGATCATGGGCCGCCGAGGCCCATTTGTCGTAGGTCACGCCCATCAAGGCTGCAAGAGTGGCGAGCGCGGCACCGGTGAAGATGACAAGGGGGTTATACATCTGCTGCCCCGGCCCCTGAGGCCGGCCTTCAGATTATCGTTTAGCTAGTGGCGAATCAGTAAAATAACGCCACGCAACCGAATCGGCAAATCCGTCATTTACGATCTATCACGGATTCAATCCAGCACAATTGAGCCATGTTAAATTGCCCTGGAGCCTGCCAGAATGCTGGAAAACACGAAAAATAGGATTGGACTGATGAAGCTGCAGCCGAATGTGTGTGTGTTCTGCGGATCAGGGCCGGGACGCAATCCCGCCTATATCGCCGGGGCGCGAGACCTGGGAGCAGCCCTTGCGATGAACGGCATAGGCCTGGTTTACGGAGGCGGCAGCAATGGGCTCATGGGTGAGGTCGCGCGCTCGGTGCAGGCTCATGGCGGCCGCGTGCTCGGCATCATTCCCGAGTTCCTGTCGGCGAAGGAACGCATCTTCACCGAAGCCAATGAGCTCGTGGTAACGGCTACAATGCATGAGCGCAAAATGACGATGTTTGAGCGCTCCGATGGATTCATCGTCTTGCCTGGAGGAATGGGAACGCTCGAAGAGCTGGCGGAAATGAGCACCTGGGCGCAGCTGGACAGGCACAAGAAGCCCATCATCCTGTGCAATATCGAGCAGTATTGGCAGCCTCTGCTCACGCTCCTAGAGCATATGCGCCAGGAATATTTCATTCGTCCCGGGCTCGAGCTCAAAATAGATGTCACGCGCACGCCCAAGGAGGCCGTCGCCAAGGTCTTGTCGAGGCTCGAAAAGAAAGAACCCGAACCCGTCCCCCTGAAACCCGTCCGCCAGCAGATGTAGGCTGGGATCGTCAAATCCCCGCGGCTTCGGCAGTGTCCTGCAGCGCACGGCGCGCCTTGTCTTCGCGAAGGGCGGCGATGGAAAACACCGCGAGTCCCACCCAGATCAAAACGAATGACAGCCACCGCAGCTCGTTCATGGGCTCGCGGAAAACGGTCAGCGCAATCAGAAATACGATTGACGGCGAAATGTATTGGAGAAGCCCGACGGTTGAATAGCGTACGCGCTTCACGGCTGCGCCGAACAGCATCAGGGTGGCCGCAGTGAAAAGACCGAGGCCAATCAAGAGCAGCGTATCGGCGGCATTGGCTAGAAAAGTGGTTTTGCCAGTCATCACCGTCCAAATCACATAGCCGATGGCGAATGGTGTCAGGATCAGGATCTCGATGAGAAAGCTGGCGGTCGCGGTCACCGGCACCTGCTTGCGGATATAACCATAAAGACAGAAAGTGGCGGCAAGCGACAGACCAAGCCAGGGGAAAGCGCCGACGGCGATCGTCTGGATCCCCACCGCTATGGTGACGATTACGAGAGCAACGCTCTGCAGGCGCGTGAAGCGCTCGTGAAGGAACACATAGCCGACAAGGACATTCATCAGCGGATTGACGTAATAGCCCAATGCCGCCTCTGCGGCACGGCCGACTTGGATGGACCAGACGTAAAAGCCCCAATTGAAGATGATGAGGATGGAGCAAAGGGCAAGCAGCGCGAATGTCCGTGGATTGCGAAGCGCCGCCACTACCTCTCTTGTTGCACCGAGCAAGACTACCATGGCCGCAGCGAAAGGAAGCGACCAGAGGCCGCGATGAACGGCGATCTCGACTGGAGACACGTGGCCGAGAAGGCTGATGTAATAGGCCATCGCCCCCCAGATCAGATGCGCGATCAGAAGAAAAACAACGCCCTTTTGAGGCTCGCTAAGTCCAGTCACGCTGCTGCGTTCCGCCATTGCCATTGTGCGAGGCTTTTAGCGGCGGCCCCGGTCGAATGAAAGCAGCGGCCTATTCGCGCTGCGCATGGCTGCTCATTGCAGCACCGCCGCTCGGCAGCATCCAGCCCCGGTTCAAGGCGCCGGCGCGCCGCTGCGGATCAGCTTGTAGACAATGGAATCGCTCAACGCCTGGAAGGATGCATCGACGATATTCGGGGATACTCCGACAGTGAACCAGTGGTTGCCCTTGCTATCCTTGCTTTCGATGAGCACGCGCGTGGTCGCTCCCGTCCCGCCGTTCAGGATGCGAACCTTGTAGTCGACGAGTTCCAGATCGTCGATGAAGGTTTGGTACTTGCCGAGGTCCTTGCGCAGCGCAACGTCGAGGGCATTGACGGGACCGTTGCCTTCACCCGCCGAGATGATCATCTGGCTATCGACGGTAACCTTCACCACCGCTTCCGAGACGGTAACGAGCTGGCCCAGTGCGTTGTGGCGCTTCTCGACCATCACGCGGTAGCTCTCGATCTCGAAGAACTGCGGAACATCGCCCAGGATTCCTCGCGCGAGAAGATCGAAGGAGGCGTCGGCTCCCTCATAGGCATAGCCCTCCGCTTCCCGCGCCTTGACCTCGCGAAGGAGCGTGTCGAGGCGGGGATCATCCTTCTTGGCACCGATGCCGATGCGCGCCAGCTCGGCGATCAGATTGGATTTGCCGGCCTGATCCGAGACGAGAAGCCGCCTCTGATTGCCTATTCGCTCTGGCGGCACGTGCTCGTAGGTGGCGGGCTCCTTGGCGATGGCCGATGCGTGTATCCCCGCCTTGGTCGAAAAGGCGCTGCTTCCGACATAAGGGGCCTGGGTATCTGGCCTGCGGTTCAAAAGCTCATCGAAGCTGCGCGAGAGATGCGACAAAGACTTGAGCTGCTCGTCCGACACGGCGATGTCGAACTCCTCGTTGAAAGCCCTCTTCAGCTTGAGGGTGGGGATGATGGCGACCAGATTGGCGTTGCCGCAGCGCTCGCCGATGCCGTTCAGCGTGCCCTGAATGTGGCGTGCGCCGCCCATGACGGCAGCCAACGAGTTGGCGATGGCGTTGCCCGTGTCATTGTGGGCATGGATCCCCAGATGGTCGCCGGGAATGGCAGTCGAAACCTCGCGCACGATGGCTTCCACTTCTTGTGGCAGCGTCCCACCGTTTGTGTCGCAGAGAACGATCCAGCGCGCGCCCTTTTCATGCGCCGCCTTGGCGCAGGCCAGCGCATAGCGCGGATTCGCCTTGTAGCCGTCGAAGAAGTGCTCGCAGTCGAGCAGCACTTCCTTGCCGATATCGCGGGCTGCAGCAACGGATTGGCCGATGGCCTCAAGGTTCTCCTCATTTGAAGCCTCAAGCGCCACCCGCACATGGTAATCCCAAGCCTTGGCGACGAAGCAAACGGCGCCGGCACGGGCCTTGAGCACAGCCTGGAATCCCGGATCATTCTCCACCGAGCGCCCGATGCGTTTGATCATGCCGAACGCAG
This sequence comes from Aestuariivirgaceae bacterium, assembly GCA_036554625.1. Taxonomy (GTDB): domain Bacteria; phylum Pseudomonadota; class Alphaproteobacteria; order Rhizobiales; family Aestuariivirgaceae; genus DATBLQ01. Next base: position 3,707 of record DATBMX010000355.1, on the reverse strand, counting down.
TGAAGACGGCCTTGAAACCATGATCCTCGGCAAACAGGTCCGTGTCGGTTGGATTGGCCCCGGGATAGCCGCCTTCGATGTAGTCCAGGCCAAGCGAGTCGAGCATCTCCGCGATGATCAGCTTGTCGGCAAGGGAGTAGTCTACCCCGGGAGTCTGCTGGCCGTCGCGCAGCGTGGTGTCAAAGAGATAAATACGTTCGCGCGACATCATACTGGACCTAGATAGCGAAGCACGAGATAGATCGCCAGACAGACGACGGCGAGCTTGATGATGAGATAAGCGAGCCAATGGCGCGGAAAGGGCAGGCTCTCATGCCAGGATCGTTTCCGGTTTTGCTCGGTTCGGTCGCCTCCCTCGGGAGGGGCCGGAGGTGGCTTTTTGGTCACCGTTTGATCTCCCAACTGGTGCCGTGTTTCGAATCCTTGAGGATGATGCCCATGGACAAAAGCTCGTCGCGAATCCGGTCACTTTCTTGCCAATTCCTTGCAGCACGCGCGGCATGACGTTTGGCGATGAGCGCTTCGATGGTCCCCGAATCGATTCTCTCTCGCCGCGGATCCGCAAGATTGCCGGCAAAGCCCAAAGCTTTCAATGATTGTGCAAGCTCGCGCGTCTTGCCTTGCTTGTCGAGATCGTGAAGCTGGTTGATGGCCTCAGGCGTGTTGAGGTCGTCGAGGAGAGGCTCCCGCACGCTTTCATGGAGTCTCGCCTCCACCGCCTGCGCTTCCGGAGACGAATAGAAGCCTGTCAGCATTCTCAGGGACTCCTCCAGGCCCCTCACCGTCCAGTCCATCGGCTGTCGATAGTGCGTGCGCAGCATGTTGAAGCGCAGAACCTCGCCTGGCCAATCGGCAAGCAGGTCGCGAATGGTAATGAAGTTGCTCTCGCTCTTCGCCATTTTCCGGCCCTCGACCTGCAGGAAGCCATTGTGCATCCAGACGCGTGCCATAAGCGGCGTTGAGAAAGCGCAGCGGCTCTGAGCGAGCTCATTCTCATGGTGCGGGAAAACCAGATCGATCCCGCCGGCGTGGATGTCGAAGGTCTCGCCGAGATATTTCCAGCTCATGGCCGAGCATTCGATATGCCAGCCGGGCCGCCCCCTGCCCCACGGGCTTTCCCAGCCGGGAAGATCGCCGGTGGATGGTTTCCACAAAACGAAATCCATGGGGTTGTTCTTGTAGGGAGCGACTTCGACCCGGGCGCCGGCAATCATCTCGTCCAGTGAGCGGCCGGACAGCTGGCCATAGTCCTTCATGCTCGACACATCGAACAGCACGTGACCCTGCGCCTCATAGGCGCAGCCGGCGGCGAGCAGTCTTTCGATGATGTCGATCATCTCGGGGATGGTCTCGGTGGCCCGCGGCTCGAAGGTAGGGGAAAGCACGCCCAGCGAACCAACGTCTTTGTTAAACTGGTCAAGCGTCCTTTCGGTGAGTTCGCGGATCGGAATGCTCTCTTCGGCAGCGCGGGCATTGATCTTGTCGTCCACGTCCGTGACATTGCGGACATAGGTCACGTGCTCCGGCCCATAGAGCGCCCGCAGCAGGCGAAAGAGCACATCAAAGACGATGATCGGCCGCGCATTGCCGATATGGGCAAAGTCATAAACGGTTGGGCCGCAGACATAGAGTCGAACATTATTTGGATCGAGAGGAGCGAATAGCTCCTTCGATCTCGTCAGCGTATTGTGAAGCCTCAGAGTCATTCACGTCCTCGAGCCCCGCCGGCGGAGGAGTTCGCTTGATCCAGTGAGGTTCAGATAAGCGGCCGCTCGCCAGCGCTGGGTGCTAGATTGCGATAATATAGCCGCAAATGGCGGCTAACCTGGTGGCGGCGTCGAACATCGGACCGGACAATGACCAAGTGCCGGGCGCACGTCAAGAACGTCCCCGCTCGCATGGCAAACATGACCTAAAGCGCTGCCTCTCCTTCCGAAATTCGGTTAGTCTCGCAAAAACTCTCCTGCTAAGGACCTGCGCGACATGTCCAGTTTTGCACGGGCCAGCCTGTGGATGGCCCTGTGGATCTCATGCACTTTGAGCATGACATTGGCCGGGCGCGAGCTCTCGAAAGAATTGCCGGTTGCCGAGATCATGGCCTTGCGGAGCTTCATGGCCGCCCTTGCCATTACGCCCGCCGTGCTGTGGTCAGGGGGAACGGTGTTCAGGACACAGTACCCAGGCCTCCACTTCACCAGAAATGTTGCGCATTTTGCGGCGCAGTTCTTCTGGTTTCTTGCGGTCGCGCTTATTCCGCTGGCGCAAGTCGTCGCCATCGAGTTCACAATGCCCATCTGGACCGCCCTTCTCGCTGCCGCCCTGCTCGGCGAAAGGCTTACCGGAAATCGAATACTGGCGATTGGGCTGGGATTTGCCGGTGTTCTCGTCATCCTGAGACCCGGCGTTGCTGCGGTGAGCCCGGGAGCATTCTCCGCGCTGGCGGCGGCACTTGGATTCAGCCTGTCGGTCACGCTTGTGAAGAAGCTCACGGCGAGCGAAGGCGTGCTCACCATTCTCGCCCATATGTTTTGGACACAGGCCGCTCTTTCGATCGTCTTGATCTTCACGCTTGCGAGCTTGCCCGACAATCTCTTCAGTTGGGTGTGGCCGTCCCCCCACCTCTATCCCTTCATAGCGCTCATGGGCGTCGTAGGATCTGCGGGTCACTATTGTTTGACGCGGGCGACATCGGCCGTGGACGCGACGGTCATTGGACCTTTGGATTTCATGCGCGTGCCGCTCACCGCCCTCATGGGCTTCGCGCTGTACGCAGAACCGCTGACGATTTATCTGCTGCTCGGCGCCCTGCTGATCCTGGCTGGCAATTCGATGAACAGGAATAGAAGGGCTGCGGAGCTCTAGGTGCGAATGGCCGGCACCGCCGTGCAACGGACGAAGCTCATTCCGCCGCCTCGATGGCCCCGTTTTCTTCTTCCTCATAGGAGGGGGTTTTCTTCGGACGGAGCGCCTGCTCTTCCTTCATTTCCTGGGCGACAAGAAATGCCAGCTCGAGCGCTTGAGCAGCATTGAGGCGCGGATCGCAGTAGGTATGGTAGCGGTCCTTCAAGTCCGCCTCTGTCACGGCCTTGAGGCCGCCAGTGCATTCGGTGACGTTTTTGCCCGTCATCTCCACATGTATGCCGCCGGCATGCGTGCCTTCCGCTTGATGGATATCCATGAAGCGGCGAACCTCGGTCATGATCTGGTCGAACGGCCGAGTCTTGTAGCCATTGGATGCCTTGATCGTATTGCCATGCATGGGATCGCAGGACCACACGACGTGACGGCCCTCGTTTTTCACCGCCCGGATGAGGAGCGGCAGATGGCTTTCTATTTTGTCATGGCCAAAGCGGGTGATGAGAGTAAGCCTCCCTGCCTCATTGGCAGGATTCAAGATGTCGACGAGTTGCAGGAGTTCGTCGGGCTTGAGGCTCGGGCCGCATTTGAGACCGATTGGATTCTTTACCCCCCGACAGTATTCGACATGGGCGCCATCGGCTTGGCGCGTGCGGTCGCCAACCCACAACATGTGCCCGGATGTCGCGTACCAATCACCGCTCGTGGAATCGATGCGGGTCAACGCCTGCTCGAAGCTGAGGAGCAGGGCTTCGTGGCTCGTGAAGAACTCCGTGGAGCGCAATTGCGGCGCCGTGTCAGGGTTGATGCCGCACGCGCGCATGAAGCCCAAGGCTTCGGTGATGCGGTCG
>DATBMX010000335.1:0-3017 GCA_036554625.1 Aestuariivirgaceae bacterium | reverse complement strand
AGACGTACGGCCTCGCCGAATTTGCCGCCCTTGGCCTACTGGCTGGGCTCTACCATACGATCAACCACGCCGTGTTTAAGGCTCTGTTGTTTTTCGGCGCTGGGTCGCTGCTGTACGCGACGCACACGCGGAACATGGAGGAATACGGCGGCCTCTTGCGGCGCATGCCCTGGACCGGCGCCTTCTTTCTCATCGGTGCCGTCTCGATTGCCGCCTTGCCGCCGACCAACGGATTTGTCAGTGAATGGCTGGTGTTTCAAAGTCTTTTCCTCAGCTTTCACCTTCCCAGCATCTTTCTGAAACTCATCCTTCCGCTCGCAGCAGCGATGCTCGCTCTCACCGGCGTCCTCGCGCTGGCCTGTTTCGCGAAAGCGTTCGGAATTTCATTCCTCGCGCTGCCAAGAAGCTCGCACGCGCGCCACGCGGCGGAGGTTCCGGTTTCAATGCGCGCTGGCATGGCCCTCTTGGCGCTCGCCAGCATCGTGCTTGGTCTCGCACCGATGGTGGTCGTGCCGCTGTTGGACCGGGTCGTCACACCGTTTACGAATGTCTCGATCGAGAGCAAGGTGCTGGCGCTCGATGGGTTGGCATTGGCTCCGGTGAATACCGACTTCTCCAGCCTCTCGCCGCCGGTCCTCGCGCTGCTGCTGCTCGTCCTGTCTCTGCTCGCCCTCGCGCTCGTAGCGGCAGGTGGCGGGCTCGTGCGGATCCGTCACTACAAGACATGGGGCTGCGGAATCAATCTCACTCCGCGCATGGAGTACACCGCGACAGGATTCGTGCAACCGATTAAACGCGTCTTCAGCACCATCTATCAGCCGACCGTCAAGCTCGAGACGGAGTTTCTCGAAGAGTCACGATACTTCGCGAAGCGGCGACGATTCGAATTTCATATTGAGCCGCTCTTCCAAAAGTATCTCTATGATCCGGTGGTCGCCGGATTTATGTCGATTGCCGAACAGCTACGGGTCATCCAGGCGGGAAGCCTGCACCTCTACTTGGCGTATATTTTTGTCACGTTGATCGTGTTGCTGTTGGTGGCGGTGTAAGGCCATGTGGCAAGCCATCATCCTTATCCTCGCACAGACCATCGTCTTACTGGCGGTGTCCCCGTTCATTGTGGGGCTCATCAGGAAAGTGAAGGCGCGCCTGCAATTGCGACGGGGTGCCTCGGTCGTTCAGCCCTATCGGGACCTTGCCAAGCTCTTCCGCAAGCAGCCAGTCGTCTCCACCACCACCTCGTGGATTTTTACGGTCACACCCTATCTGCTGTTCGCCTCGACGCTCGCAGCGGGGTTGCTGGTGCCTGTGTTTGCATCAAAGACTCCATTGAGCTTCGCAGGCAACATCATCGCCCTGGTCTATCTGTTCGCATTGGGAACCTTCTTTTTGATTCTGGCGGGGCTCGACGCAGGATCGGCGTTCGGCGGCATGGGCAGCAGCCGCGAGGCCATTGTCGCGTCCTTGACCGAGCCGGCCATGATTCTCTCAATCTTTGCGATCGCACTGACAGCAGGCTCGACCAACCTCAGCACGATCGTCCACAACACCGCCTTGCTCCAGGGGATTGTGACCGATCCCTCGCCCCATCTGATGGCGCTCGCCGCCTTGTTTATCGTCGCCCTCGCGGAAACAGGACGGGTCCCGGTCGACAATCCTGCAACGCACTTGGAACTCACGATGATCCATGAAGCGATGATCCTGGAATATTCCGGGCGATATCTGGCGCTTGTCGAATGGGCGGCCGGCCTCAAGCTGCTCGTCTTTCTGACCTTGATTGCAAACGTCTTCGCGCCATGGGGGATTGCCACAACCGGAGAACCGGTGGCACTCGGCGTCGGCGTCGCGACGTATCTCGTGAAAGTCTCCGGATTAGCGGTGTTGATCGCCGTGCTCGAATCGATGTTTGCCAAGCTGCGCTTATTCCGGGTGACGGATTTGCTGGGAGTCGCGTTTATTCTGGCGCTGCTCGGATTGGTCTTCTTCTACGTATTGCGAGGATGACATGTCGCTCTTTTCCCCTCACATCGGCTCGCAACTGGTCGACCTCGGCTCAGCCCTGTTGTTGTTGACGTGCTTTGCGATCGTGGCACAGCGCCGGCTCTCTGCTTGTGTCGATCTCTTTGCCTTGCAGTCGATCTTCCTGGCCTTGACCGCAGCCCTGGTCGCGTTTCTCACCGGCATTCATCACATTTATATTGCCGCCGCGCTCACCATCATCATCAAGGTGATGGTCATCCCGCGGATCTTGAAAAACGTGATTGAGCGTCTCAACGTGTCCCGCGAATTGGTGATGAATGTGAACATTCCAGCGGGCCTGATGATTTGCGGCGGCTTGGTCATTCTGGCGTTCTTCATTACGCAGCCGATCATTCCTTTGGGGTTCCTGCTCACGCGCGATTCACTCGCCATTGCACTGGCGATTATCCTGATCGGGTTTTTCACGATGATCGCGCGCAAAAAAGCGGTCACGCAGGTGATTGGATTTTTAGTGATGGAGAACGGCCTGTTTCTCGGGGCGACCGCCGCCGCCTATGGCATGCCGCTCATTGTGGAATTGGGGGTCTTCTTCGATGTGCTGGTCGGCGCCTTGATCGTCGGCATTTATAGCCATCGGCTGCAGGACGCGTTCGACAGCGTCGATACGAGCAAGCTGACGGCCTTGAAAGAATAACACTGATGACTTGGTCCCTCATTCTCTTAATCACGACCCCGGTGATCGTCGGACTCAGCAGTCTTCTCGTGCGACATCGGAGAACGATGGAGGCCCTCCACTGTATCCAAGCCGGCGCCATGCTGGGGGCAGCCCTGCTCCTCACGCATCAAGTCATCGTAGCCGGTAGCGTCTCGGTCGGTGTGTTCCTTCAGGCTGATGCGCTGAGCGCCTGGCTTGACCTGATCATCGGCTTAGTGGGGAGCACGGGGACACTTTTTGCGGTTGGCTACATGGGTGAAGAATTGAATCGCCGGCACCTATCCATTGGACGCTACGCCCGATTTTTCTGTCTCTTCGACCT
>DATBMX010000288.1:0-3844 GCA_036554625.1 Aestuariivirgaceae bacterium | reverse complement strand
TGCTGCTGCCGCCGCGCTACTTCCGCTATTTCCACTTTGCCCATCATCGCTATACGCAAGACCCGACCCGCGATCCGGAGCTCGAGAATCCCCGGCCCGCGAGCCCACTTGAATATGCTTGGCATTTGACGGGATTGCCCTATTGGAAAAGCGCTGTGGCGGCCCTATGCAACGATGCGCTGGGGCGCAGGATCGGCGCCTATGTTCCGCCCTCCGCTGTTCGCAAGCTCGTCCTTGAGGCGCGCATCTATCTCCTCGCCTACGGCGTTACGATTGGCGCCGGGCTTGCATTTGGGCTCGATTGGGTGGTGACCCTGTGGGTGTTTCCGGCCGTGCTCGGTCAGCCCTTCCTCAGGGCGTATCTGCTGGCCGAACACGCCGCCTGTCCCTTCGTCGCCGACATGCTCGCCAACACGAGAACGACATTCTGCAGCGGGCTGATCCGTTTCCTTGCCTGGAACATGCCGCATCACACGGCCCATCATGCGCTGCCGACCGTGCCGTTTCATGGGCTGCCGCGGCTCACGAAATTGTTGGAGGACCGTTTGAAATGCACGGCGCGCGGTTATGGCGACGCGCACCGGCAGATCAGACGCGCCTGGAGGCATTGAGACCTCGTCATGGCCAAAAAAAGAGGGCCGCGGAGACTCGGATCCGGCAGCCCTGTTGAGTTTAGACGATTTTATGCAGGGTTTTTGGGAGAGCCTAAAACGCCAAGGCCCGGCTTGCCGTGAGCAAGACGAGACCACCGACCAAGGCCAGGTAAATGAAGGCAATGGCAGGAAGCGAGTGGCTGCGCTTTTTATTCCTGATCATGCGTGCCTCCATTGGCTCCAGGCGTTGAACTTGGGGGCAAACATAGGCCTGTCTCTCTGAACTCAGCCCGAAGCCGCTGTTAATCCGGCGTTCATTTTCACAAGGAGCGCGGTAGAAATCGCCAGGACAACAGCGCCACGAATGCCAGCCACAGTCCCAGCACGACGAAAACCGCCCCGAGCGGAAGGACGAGAAGGACGATGGAGAATACCAATGTCGGCAGCAATTCCGACATGTCGATGAAAGTGCGGTAAACGCCTGCCATTTCGGCCCTTTCGCGCGCCCGCACCGCACGAAGGAAGGGTATGCCGCCCACCCCGTCGAGCGCCGAACCGGCGACGGCGCCGGCCAGAAGAAAGCCGCCCGCTATCAGCGGCAGCCCCGTGCCGGCAAGCCCTGCCATGATCGAGCAGAGCGCCAGAGCCGCCAGTGCGCCAGCGATCACGCGCCTCACGCCCACCTTCTGCGCCAGTCGGCCGAAGGGCAAGGCTGTGATGAGCGCCAGATTGCCAATGGAAATGAGCAGGCCCCCAGCCTCGCCGCCCACCCCGCCGGTGATCATGAGAAGAGGCGTATAGATGAAGAAGGTGGCCCAGAAACAGGAGCGGCCAAAAGCGATGAGCCATGCGAGCCGCAGGCGGGGCTGGGCGAGAAAGCGGCCGATGTTCTGCAGCGGATTGGGCGGAGCCGTGCCGGCCGGGCGGATGATCAGCTCCTTGAGCCTGAGATACCAGAAGACCGCGAGCAACAGCGCGGCGGCGCCAATGCTCAGCGCAAATGGCGCCCAGGGGCCGTAGCGATTGTAGAGATAGACGCCGAGATAGGGGCCGATGGCCCAGGAGGCAGTGGAGAGCGCCAGGCGCAGGGGCTCCGACCTGACCAGATCCTGCTTCTTGATGTGGTCGAGAATATAAAGGCTCAAGGTGATGTTGAGGCAGGCCGTGCCGATCACCCGCAGAAACATGCCCGATGCCTGGCCGGCAAGGGTATGGGTGGCGAGCAGGAGCCCGGCGAGCATCAGGAGAAGGGCGCCGCCCGTATAGATCCAGCGCCGCGCCGTCAGGCCGATGATCATGGGGATCGCCACCGTCGCACACAGCCCGCCCACCCCCACCAGGGTAAAGAGCACCGAAACCCTCTGGCTGTCCTGGAGAAGGTCGTAGGCTTGAACGGCGATCACGGTCGCAGCAAGCGCGCGGGCGAGCGATTCGAGCGAAAACAGGGTCGCAAAGGCCAAGGCGCCGCGGCGTTCTTCAGCCGGAAGCCACGATCTTTCAGCCTGCTCTACCGTTGACATGAGAACCCGCTTGTGTCGGAGGCGAGTTGGCTGGTTTGCCCGAGGGGTTGGCATCATGCAAGACTTTTGGGCGACACGGTCGCATGCGGCGCAAACATGGCTTGCCTCGGCCGTGCGGGCGGCCTAATCCCACCCGCTGGAGCTGGGACCATGGCATCGGAGAAGCAGCAGATCGCTCTCGTTTCGCTTGCCGCGAGCGCCGGCCTCGCCATTGCGAAGTTGGTGGCGGCGCTCGTGACGGGTTCGCTCGGCATCCTTTCGGAGGCTGTGCACAGTCTGCTTGACGTCGGGGCGACGGCCATCACCTTTCTCGCCGTGCGCTATGCAGATCAACCGGCGGATGAGGGGCATCATTACGGCCATGGCAAGGCGGAAAGCATCGCAGCGCTCATCGAAACCGGCCTTCTCTTCGGCACCACCGCCTGGATCGTCTGGGAAGCCATCGACAGACTCACGTCCGCCGAAACGCATGTGAACGTCGTCTGGTGGGCCGTCTTCATCGTCGCCGTCTCTATCGTGGTGGATTACAACCGCGCTCGCGTGCTGAACAAGGCCGCGAAAAAGCATTCGAGCGAGGCGCTGGAGGCGGACGCACTGCATTTCAGCTCTGACATGTGGAGTTCGCTCGTTGTGCTGTTCGGCCTCGGCGCCGTGTGGTTCGGCTTTCCGCAAGCGGACGCCGTTGCGGCGATCGTGGTTGCCGCCTTCGTCGCCTTGGCAGGATGGCGTCTTGGACGGCGCACGCTCAACACGCTGCTCGATGCGGCGCCTGAGGGCGCGGTCGAGCGCATTCGTGAGATCATCAGGGATACGGAGGGAATTCTATCCTTGCGCCGCTGCCGCATAAGGCGTGCGGGTGCGGCGCTGTTCATCGACCTCGAGGTGAACGTGCGCCGAACGCTTCCCATGGAGAAAGTGACGGAGATCAAGGAGCGGCTCGCCGCGCGCATTAGGAAGGCCTACCGCCAAGCCGACATTTCCATCACGCAGCATCCGGTGGCGCTCGATGACGAAACGGTGTTCGACAAGGTCATGATGGCGGCGCGGCGGCGCTCGCTCGCCATTCACCATCTCACCGTGCAGCATCTCTCCGGCAAGACGTCGGTAAGCTTCGATCTCGAGGTGGACGGCGGGATGCGGCTGTCCGATGCGCATGACGTGGCAAGCGGGCTTGAAGGCGCCCTCAGGCGCGAGCTTGGACCCGAAGCCGAGATCGATACGCATATCGAGCCCATTCACCTCTCCGGCCTCGAAGGCGAGGAGGCTCCGCCGGACGAGCGCAATGTGATCGAACATTGGCTCAGGCGCTTCGCAGCGGAAATCCCCAACGTCAGCGACGTGCACAACATCCGTGTACGGCGCAATTCGCATGGCGTGTTCGTGACCTATCATTGCCGCGTCAACGGCGATCATTCGGTCGAGACGATCCATGAGGCCGTGGACGATCTCGAAAGCCGGCTGCGCAAGAAGCTGCCGCAGGTGCGCCGGGTCGTCGCTCACGCCGAGCCGCTGACGGCCGGACCGCACTAGATCAAACTGCGCTCCACGTTCCGTTGTGAATGCCCCGGCGAACGCCGGGGTCCAAGCTTCAGGTTCCCCCTATCGTCATGCGCGGACTTGACCCGCGCATCTCCTTACATTTGCCCGAAGACGAAGGGAGTGCGCGACGACAGAGAATTTCCTCTCAATCGTGGAAGTACCTCTTGACAATGATCCTAGCACTCCGTATGT
>DATBMX010000205.1:0-3031 GCA_036554625.1 Aestuariivirgaceae bacterium | reverse complement strand
TCTGGCCGTCTTGGCCGGCGTGCTGATCGTCGCGACCGCGCTCATCTCCTATCGGCAGTTCGCGCCCTTGGGCGCCCAATCGGGAGTCGTCGTCGAACGTGCAGCTGCGGCCGATCCGGCAAGCGCTATTTCGATTGCGGTGCTGCCTTTTCTCAATCTTTCGGGCGATGCGGGTCAGGAATTCTTCTCCGACGGGATGACCGAGGAGATCACCTCGGCGCTCGCCATGGTTCCCGATCTCAAGGTTGTCGCACGCACCTCGGCGTTTCAGTTCAAGGGTGAAAAGAACGACATGCGCGCGGTGGGACAGGCGCTGAACGCGACCCATCTCGTTGAAGGCTCGGTGCGCAAGGTGGGCGACCGCGTGCGTATCACGGCGCAGCTCATCGAGGTCGGTACCGGGACACATCTCTGGAGCGAGAACTACGACCGCCAACTCAGCGATATTTTCGCGACCCAGGAAGAGATCGCTCGGACGGTCGTCGGCTCTTTGATGGCGCCGTTGGGCTTGGCACCGGACGAGCGTCTGATCTCCAATCGCAGCATCGACCCGGAGTCCTACGAGCAATATCTCCGTGCCAGGACGGTACATCGCACGCGTGGCAACGGTGCGGTCGAGGCCGTGATAACAATCTTGGAACCAGTGGTAGCACGCGATCCCGGCTATGCACCGGCATGGGCATTGTTGGCGCGGGGATACGCAGGGGCCTTCCCGGGGGTCCTATCGGACAAATCGGAAAATGCCGCAAGAGAAGCCATTCGCCTGGATTCCCATAATGCCATGGCATACGCGGTAATGGCTGGAATCCAGAGTCGACTCGGCAATTTCGCGGCGAGCGAAGATCTTAATAAGCAAGCGCTCGCGCTTGATCCCGATGACCCCGACGTTCTGGACATGATCAGCCTTCGACTGGCCGCCTTTGGTCACGTCAAGGAAGCCGTGAGCATGAGGGAAAAGCTCCGGACACTCGAACCCTTCGTGCCCGTCTATAATTACATCACCGCCCATATCATGCTGAACAATGGGCAGAACCAGGCCGCGATCGCGATCCTCGAAGCGGCGCCTGCTGGAGACGCTGGCGGCACTGTAGGCAACCGCCTCGTAACGCTCGCCCGGGCATATGCGGCGGAAGGACGTTTTGGCGAAGCCGCGGACACGCTGCTCGCAATTCCCGAGTTTGGCCAACAAAGCCGGGAATCGATCGAGGAGGCCGCGCGACTTCTCCGTAGCGCTCCCGCGAAGGTTTCTTTGCCGGAAGCTCTGCCCGCTTGGGACAATGAGCTGGGCTTCGTCTACGCCTATGTCGGCGCGCCGGATCGAGTCTTGGATCATCCCGAGCGTGTCGCCATTCGTGGCTTGAACCCGCCAGCGGCTAGATATTTGTGGTCTTCCGAGGTCGCCCCAGCACGCAGGACGGAGCGCTTCAAGGCGCTCGTCCGCGCTGCCGGTTACGTCGATAACTGGCGCGTGCGCGGCTGGCCCGATCACTGCCGCCCGATGGGCGCCGACGATTTCGTGTGTGATTGAGGCAAAGATCTGAGCGCTGGCGGGACGGCAGTTATTGGCGATGGCACAAAAGGGCTTATGAGTGGCCGGTTGGGGGAGCTCCAAACGTTCCCCATGCCGACGGCTGAGCCTCCGGCACCGGGGGCAGCGCCCCCTTCTGGGCTCGCCAGCGCGCAGCGACGACTGTCCACAGCAGATCGGGGTCGTTTCGGAATTGACACTCATTCAACGGCGCCTTGGTCGCGGCTCTTCGCGCTCAGTCGTTGCGCCGGCAATGTGGGAGATCAGGCCCGGTTCTTTTCGTTCTTGCGGATGCTTGATGCTTGATGGCGCACCAGTGCGTCAGAATGTGGCTCGCTGCCTGCTGCGGTGTCGCGGGTCGCCGAGCTGGTGTGCCTTTGGGCCGATGCTCTCCTGTGAGGCTGCTTGACCCCACGGCCATGCCGGTCTCTTGCTGGCCGATCACGCACCACAATTCGCTCGGCTAACGCTCGCCGACCTTTACCCGCAATGGCTCGCTCGCGATCCTCTTCCCCTGCCGCCAAGCGGCGGCATTCCTCGCGAGGCATTCAAGATCGCTCAGCCCGCCATCCTCCGCTGACGCTGCGGGCCAAGGCCGCGGGCCGGTCGTTGCGGCGCTCACGGACCGCCATCAAGACCGCGATGGTCGCGGGCTTGGAAGCAGCAACAGGAGATCACCATGGCTCAAATTGGCATCTTCACCCGCGCCGAAGTCGGCCACACCTGCGTTGGAGACACCGGCTTTGGGCGCGGTTGAGCCATCCCCTGATCCTCAAGATAACGGATAAGCAGTGTGGCAGCCCTAAGCCATTCCCGGCTTGGTCGTTTACCTCTGAAGACAATCGCGGACGCATCATAACCGGCATGGATCGTATCAAGGCTGAACCCGGCCTGATGGATTCAGTCGGTCCAATGGGCGAGGTATTGCATGAGCACGGTGATGGTTTTCCTGGTATGGCCGCGACGATCCAGCCAATGCTTGAAGCCTTCGACATGCGGGAGTGCGAAGTGCAGCCGGTCTCTGACGGGAAGCCGCCGTTTCTCTTGAACGTTCCCTGACATGATCTCTCCTGTGGTTGCGATTCGACGCCGGCTGCAGAAGCCGACGCCAATCGAAGTGGAGTCTCCGCGATCCCTCCTGCTCTGGCCGGTCCCTTGGGGAATGCAGTGGGAGATCCAATGACATTGATGACCGAATCATTCCTAATAGCTGAGAGGGTCGTTCTGCGATGACCCGTCCATGGATGCGGCCCGCCGGAATGCCAGAGGAGCGAACGCCATGCCTCTCGCGCTGCAGACATCACTCGAGCTTGAGGGCGGTAAGATGCACACCGCCAGCCGGGCCGATATCCTGGTCCGTTATCGCCGCTATCGGGATGTGAGGACCGATATCCAGACGGCGGCGCTCAAAAACGTTCCGCGTTCAAGCTTTCTTGCCCATGCAAAGCGGATCGGCTTGTCGGACGGCAAGGTCCTGTTCTCGGACGACGATGTTGAGCTGAC
>DATBMX010000152.1:0-4378 GCA_036554625.1 Aestuariivirgaceae bacterium | reverse complement strand
GCGAGATGAAAAACCTTTGAGTGAGCCAGATCTGGCGAATGCTCTTGCGTCCTCGTTGGCAAAGCGGGGGTTCAGCGCCACGCCTCTCGAGGCCACGCTGCGCAGGAGAACTATCGCGGAAGCGTTGCAGAATACCGCCTTGTCGAAAGGTGCGCAGCTTCTAGCAATGGGGGGATTTGGTCATTCTCGCATTCGCGATTTTGTTCTTGGCGGTGCGACGAAGGGGATTCTAACTCAGCTGCGGCTTCCAATTTTGCTTTCACATTGATTGGAGCTTGCGGGCGGCGCCGGCGCGGGGACCGCATCCGGGGGGCTTCTTGACAGAGAAATCCTAACCGTGATGCTCTTCGGTGACACTGAAGCACGGCGCTGGAAATGCGTGGTTGAAGGCCTCGCGATAGATAGTCTGCGTACGGCAGTGAGCTGCAATGCCCGCTTCCGCATTCTTATTGTGTCAACTGCTCGTCTGCACCAGTGGGGCAATTCGTGCGTTCGCCGATGCCACTTGTGCATCCACCATACACTTCACCAAATCAACTCCCGCTGCTTTTTCGAGTTCATTCTTCGTAATGCCCTGCGTGTCAGCTTCCTCCAAGCAACGACACGCCAACTGAATTGCTTCCCACTCATCCTCGACAGGTAAGGTGTCGTGAACATTTTCTAAGATCCAGCGATCCAAGAAGGCTTTAGCCCGTTCGACTGTCATCAGCAGCTCCTTCATGCTGGTGTTTTCATCCTTGCACATGCGGCAACTTACTCGCAGCTTAGAATGTGGCGTTCCCTCCAGATCGTGAGAGGGACTCTGATCATGATCTATTTGCTGTCTTTGTGTTAGATCAAATCGAAAGCGACGCGAGCGAGACAATCGACGCAGCTTTGACGATTGTGGCGGAAGGTGGTGACCAGTTACTCATAAAAAGCTTGCACGCTCAAGAACTGCAGCGGATGGCGCTCGCCGCAGGCAGTATTCGGCCCAAGGTGAAGGCCGCCTGAAATTTCTCAAAATCGGGCGGGTTGGATGTCAGGGAATATGGAACATATGCCTCAGGGAAAAGCAGGCACTAGGGTGTTTGCTTAATCTCAGTGTGACATGAGCAATGGGACGCGCATCTGCGAAAGTGCGCTTCGTGTCGCACCCCCGAATATATATTCGCGCAGACGCGAATGCCCATAAGCTCCCATTACAATCAGACTCGCACCAATATCTTGGGCACGAGTGAACAGCGCTTCTCCAGCATCCTCGCCACTCGTAGGCATGGCTTCAGCCGTCGCATGGACCCCATGACGAGAAAGGGATACAGCCATATCTGCTCCGGGTAATGTACCTGCAGAGTGTGGAGTCTTAGATGGATCCACCCACACCACCCGTACATCACTGGCAAGCTTGAGAAGTGGCAAAGCATCGTGGATGGCCCGAGCACTCTCCCTCGAACCATTATATCCACAGATGATCTGCTCGAGCTTAAGCTGTGGCCTTCCTGTGTGAGGCAAAATCAATACCGGTCGGCCAGAGTCTATAACGACATTGACTACGAAGTCTCTCTCGACACCCATCGAGCTATTCGGATCGGGTTCGCTCAACACGATAAGATCGGCAGTCCGACTTTCCTCGCTAACAGTGGAAGAGATATCGGGATCCACTGACCTCAGTTCACGCCATTCGAAGGGAATGCCGGCAGGCTTTACCATCAGTTCAACTTTGTTCCTTATCTCCTTCGAGCGTTCCTCAAAATGCCCCGTCACAACATCGATCATCTCAGGCGAGGCATAGGGCCCCATGGCAGGATATAGAGCAGGCCCCGGTATGACATACAGCCCCGTTAGATGCGCTTCGAAGGTGGTCGCGAGATCCACACTGACGTTCAGAACTGACTCTATTGCTTTCAGCTCATTCAGGGTGACAATAATCGTCTTGTAGGGCATCGGAATATCTCCTGACTCTAGCCTAGCAGCTCTTCGTTGGATCAGGAATCAAATGAATATCTCAAGCTTGGCCTACCAGAGATGGCGTTCCCGGCGCATTGCGATCACCCAAAAACGCTCGACGATCAGTCGTGGTTTCTACACTCATCATTGCTGCAACGGCAGCGCTCTCAACGGCAGGCGTCATATTATCAACAACCACTTTGTTCACAACGTGCCTGATGTGTATTTGTCAGCCGTACCGAACAAAAAGGTAGTGTTCGAGTTTTTGTCAGAGAACTGCCAGGCAGGCACGATCATGTACTCCATTGGATAACCCGATCCTTGGTGATATTCGAAGTGCGCGCAAGGCGTTCAGGATGACTGCGACATCGATTGCTTCCTGCAGAAGTGCGCCCTGCACTGGCGCGAGGTAACCAAGAGCTGCCGCAACCATCCCAGCCATGGAGAGACCTATGCCCGCGACGACGCTTTCGAGTGCGATGCGGCGCGATCGACTGGCCACCTCCAGTCCCGAGAGAAGTCGGCCGAGATCGTCAACAAGCAAGACGATATCGGCCGCCTCGGCGGAAGCGGCCGCACCGCGGACCCCCATGGCTACACCCACATCGGCGGCCGCCAAAGCCGGAGCATCGTTCACGCCGTCGCCTACCATCATCACCGGTCCGTTCTTGCGTTCTGCCAGCACCAGCAGCACCTTCTGGTCGGGTGTCAGCTCGGCACGGACACCATCGAGACCAAGGCCTCGAGTAATGGCCTCTGCGACGGCATAGCGGTCGCCCGTGGCGAGCAGGATGCGTCCGATGCCGTGACGGCGAATGCTGGAAAGGAACCCGGCCGTTTCCAGACGCAACTGGTCTGCCAGGATCAGATTTCCGGCGAGCTGGCCGTCTACCGCAACGGCGACGATCACACAACCTGCCTCCTGCCGCTGATGCGGATTCTGGGCTGTACCAATCCTGCGCATCACGAAATCAGTTCCACCGACGACGACGGATCGGCCGTCCACGCGTGCTGCGACGCCCTCTCCTGGGACTTCCTGAATGACGGCCGGCGCCGGCAACACAATGTCACGCGCGCGCGCCGAGGCAACTATCGCCTGTGCTATAGGGTGCTTTGATGCCTGGTCGGCTGCCGCGGCAAAATAGAGGACTTTGTCGGGCGGCAAGTCTGCATAAGTGTCGATCGACACGATCTGCGGGCGGCCACGTGTTATCGTTCCGGTTTTGTCGATAATCAGCGTGCGGATTGCAGCAAGCGCCTCGAGCGGCTTCGCGCCCTTGATCAGCACGCCGAAGTGCGCGGCCCGCGAGAGTCCGGCGACTAGAGCGACAGGCACCGCAAGAATAAGCGGGCAAGGTGTAGCTACGACCAGCACGGCTACGGCTCGGATAGGATCGCTTGTCATCCACCATGCCGCCGCCGAAAGCACCACAGTAACAAAAAGGAACAGGATCGAATAACGGTCCGCTAACCGTGACATCGGGGCTTTAGACCGCTGCGCCTCTTCCACCAAACGGACGATTCCCGCATAGGTGCTCTCCGCGGCGCGACGGCTGGCACGCAGGTCGAAGGCTTCGCCGGCATTGGTTGATCCGCTGATTGCCTCGCGGCCGTGCATCAGTCTTACAGGTATCGATTCCCCCGTCATGGCAGACTGGTCAAGTACCGCACGCTCGCTCTCGACCATACCGTCAACCGGCGTTACGTCTCCCTGCCGAATAAGGAGAAGGTCGCCGGGTGCGATTTCCCCGAGTGGGACGTCCTCTAGGGCACCGTTGCAATATCGGGTCGCGGTGCGCGGGACGCGTGAAAGCAGGTCGCGCATCTCGCGCCCGGCGCGGCCTTCGGCGAAACTTTCCAGGAATGTGCCCCCGGAATACATTAGTGCAACGACAGCTGCTGCGAGCGTCTCGCCGAACGCGAGCGCTGCCGACATGGATAGGGCGGCCACGATGTCGAGGCCGATCTCACCCCTCGAGAGGCTTCGAACAATCTCGACGACGAGGGCCCCGAGGACAGGAATGACACCCGCCGCCCACACGCTGGCGGCAAGATCAATCCTACCGCCGATCCTTAGGCCAATCCCCATCGCCAGGCCGAAGAGAGCAGTCACCAATATGGCGATCTTGAACCTGTTGGTACCGCTCATCCTGTCGTCAGTGCCTCATGCAGTAGTGCGGCGCCGAGTAGTCGACGGCCGCTGCGTCCACCTCCGTCTGTCGCAGTCTTCGTTCGCGCCCGAGGAAAAGCGCAGGGGGGCACTGCGGCACCCTCAAGGTGCCCTGGACTGTCAGCGCAGTCGTGACCATAGTCGCGGCCTGAAAGGTTGCCGATGCCTGGGCGGCCACCGACCTCCAGCAAATTAACGATAGTTGCGAGAGCTGCCAACAGCGGCGTCCTCCATGTCAAGATCATAAGTGGAGCGCCCGGGTGGCGTTGTCGGGGCGTTCCA
>DATBMX010000360.1:0-11948 GCA_036554625.1 Aestuariivirgaceae bacterium | reverse complement strand
ATTTTCTGTCGGTGCTTCCGTAACGTACGGATCGGCCAAACAAAATACAAGGATCGGCGACTTCAATGGGGATGGAAAAGACGACGTTGTAGACAATCTCTACTCCAATGATGGCGCCGAAACGCGCACCATTCGACTCTCGCGGGGCACTTCAGTCATTAATCAGCCGGCATCTAAAACGTCGTTCGTCAACGACTTGGGCGGCGGCGAGATCGTCGATGTCAATGGAGACGGCAGAGCGGACCTGAATGTGTCCTACGTCAAGTCGTCGACCAGCGCTGTGCATCATTTCCGTTCAAACGGCAGCACGCTCGAGGGCGTGACACTCAATAGTGGCAGCGAGGGATGGATCTCGAGCGCTTTCGATGTGAACGGAGATGGCCGCACGGACGGACACGGCTGGTGGAACTCGACGGCGACCCTGTTCCAAATCATGCATGGACGTGACGTGGCCTCACAATCCTGGAGTCTGGGAGGCGCCAGCGTGGCCGGTGCAGAAACTTCCGGACTCCACAATGGTTCCGGCGATTTCAATGGCGATGGTCTTGCCGATTTCATGCTCAGCTCTTCAGCGAGCAGTGACAACTGGAATGGAAAGATCGCGCTCTCGAAAGGACCATTTCCGGATTTGCTAACGCGTGTGAAGAAGCCAGAAGGCGGCACAATCGCGGTCAGCTACAAGCCTTCGCCCCATTGGAACAGCGCATCGGCGCCTTCGCTCTACAACCCTCACACCAAGCTGCCACTCATCATTCAGACTGTGGAGTCAGTAACAATTGATGATGGCCTTGCATTGCCCACGTCAACGGCAAAGACCAGCTTTGCTTACAACGGCGGGAAGTGGAACTACATCGAGCGGCAGTTTCTCGGCTTCGACCGCGTGCTTGTCACCCACCCCTGCAATCAGGGTGAGAGCGCTTGCCCGACGAGCGAGGTGGTTTACCGGCTCGACGTGGCTGCGATAGGCGAGGTGGACCATGTCGATTTTCGCGATGGCTCAGGTGACCACGGACGGCGAAGAGCGGCCGGTGTACCGCTCGATCAGAGCGACGTCGCGCGACAAGGCGATCAGGCGCTCGAGTGCCACTTGCGTGTCAAGGGCCTGGCGCGTCGGATCCCTCTCATAGCTCTCGATATAGACGCGCAAGGTGGCACCTTCCGTTCCGGTGCCCGAGAGGCGATAGACAATGCGGCTGCCGCTCTCAAAGAAGAGCCTTATGCCCTGGTTGTGGGCGATGGAACCGTCGACCGGATCGCGATATGAGAAATCGTCAGCCTGAAGGATTCTTTCGCCGGCGTGCCCGGTTCCTGCAAGGGCGGGCAGGCTTCGGCGAAGCGCATCCATGAGCGTGCCGGCGCCATCGGGCGCAAGGCCCTCAAAGTCGTGGCGCGTGTAGTAATGGCGGCCGTAGGTCCTCCAATGCTCCCGGACGATGTCCGCAACGGACTGCCGTCGGCGTACCAGAATGTTGAGCCAAAGCAGAACGGCCCAAAGCCCGTCCTTTTCGCGGATATGAGATGAGCCGGTGCCGGCACTTTCTTCGCCGCACAGGGTGATGAGACCGGCATCGAGCAGATTGCCGAAATACTTCCACCCCGTCGGCGTCTCATAGCATTTGACGCCCAGCGCTTCGGCCACCTTGTCGGCGGCGCTGCTCGTCGGCATTGAGCGTGCAATGCCGAGGAGGCCTTTGGCATAGGCAGGGGCCTGGCGTGCATTGGCGGCGAGAATGGCCAGCGAATCCGAGGGTGTCACATACTGGCCACGGCCGATGATGAGATTGCGGTCGCCATCGCCATCCGAGGCGCAGCCGAGGTCCGGCGCATCGCGAGACATCATCAGGCGATAGAGATTCTCCGCATACAGGAGATTGGGATCAGGATGATGGCCGCCGAAATCGGGAAGGGGCGTTGCGTTCACAACCGTGCCCGGCACAGCTCCCAATGTCTTCTCCAATATCTCCACGGCATAGGGGCCCGTCACCGCATGCATGGCGTCGTAGCGCATGGTGAAGCCTGAGCGGAAGAGCCCGGCGATGGCATCGAAGTCGAACAGCTCCTGCATGAGCGACTGATAATCGGTGACGGGATCGATGACATCGACGATCATGGAGCCCAGGGCGGACCGTCCAAGGCGATCGATGTCGGGCAGGGGTGCATCGGTCATCACATAGCGGGAGAGGGATTTGGCCTCCGCGAAAATGGCCTCGGTGACGGATTCGGGGGCGGGGCCACCATTGGCGACGTTGTATTTGATGCCGAAATCGCCGTCTGGGCCGCCGGGATTGTGGCTTGCCGAGAGAATGATGCCGCCCGATGCCTTGTGCTTGCGGATGAGATGAGAGGCCGCGGGCGTGGACAGAAGGCCGCCGCGACCGACGATCGTCCGGCGCAAGCCATTGGCGGCAGCCATGCACAGCAGCTTGCCGATGATCTCGCGGTTGAGAAAGCGGCCGTCGCCGCCCGCCACCAGCGTTTGTCCAGGCTCGCGATACTGGCTGTCGAAGATCGCCTGCAGGAAATTCTCGGCATAATGCGGGCGTTGAAACACCTTCACCTTTTTGCGCAGGCCGGACGTGCCGGGCTTCTGGTCGGCAAAGGGCGTGGTTTCCACGATGATGTTCATGTGAGGGAGAGGTCTTCAGCGGAAGTCTTGCATGGTCCTCAACTGCGACAGCAGGTTCTGGGTTGCAGGCGAGGCGTCGAGACTCGCTGCCCGATCCTCAACGGCCGGCAGAAAGGTCGTCGCCAGCTCCTTGCCAAGCTCGACCCCCCATTGATCGAAGGAATTGATCTCCCAAACGCTTCCTTCGACAAAGGTGCGGTGCTCGTAGAGCGCAAGCAGCATGCCGAGCGTGCGGGGGTCGAGAAGGCGATAGGCCAGGGTGAGCGACGGGCGGTTGCCCGGGAAGACCTTGTGGGGGGCAAGGCGTTTTGCCTCGGCCGGAGGAACACCGGATTTAAGGAGCGCCGCCGTCGCCTCGCCGAGCGTGCGGCCCATCATCAGCGCCTCCGACTGGGCGAGGCAGTTGGCGATGAGAAGATCGTGATGGCGCGGCAAGTTTGCTTCATGGGAATTGGCGGCGAGGAGAAATTCAACGGGCACGGTATCTGCGCCCTGATGCAGGAACTGAAAGAAGGCATGCTGGCCGTTGGTGCCGGGTTCGCCCCATACGACAGGAGCCGTGGGCAGGTTGCTCGGCACGCCGTCCAGCGTGGTGCGCTTGCCATTCGATTCCATATCGAGCTGCTGGAGGTAGGCAGGCAGCAAGCTCAGGCGCTGGTCATAAGGGATGATCGCGCGCGAAGCATGGTTGCAAATGCTGCGATGCCAGACGCCGATGAGTCCCAAGATCACCGGCATGTTCATCGCGAGGGGCGCCGTGCGGAAGTGCTCGTCCATGATATGCGCGCCGGCAAGAAGAGCGTCAAAATGATCGGCGCCAACAGCCAGCATGAGCGGCAGACCGATCGCGGACCACACTGAGTAGCGACCGCCGACCCAGTCCCAGAAGCCGAAAGTATGCTCGGGCGCGATACCGAAATCCGCAGCCCTGTCGAGCGCTGAGGAAACGGCGGCAAAGTGACCGACGACCGCTGTTTCGCCGAGCTCCTTCACCAGCCAGCGGCGCGCGGTCTCGGCATTGGTCATGGTCTCGACGGTGGTGAAGGTCTTGGAGGCGACGATGAAAAAGGTTTGTGCGGGGTCGAGAGCTGAAAGCGTGTCCGCAATATGGGCGCCATCGACATTGGAGACGAAATGCAGCCGCGGTCCCGAATGATAGGGGCGAAGGGCCACCGTCGCCATGGCAGGTCCAAGGTCGGAACCGCCGATGCCGATGTTCACGATATCGGTGAAGCTTTGACCCGTGCTGCCGCGAAGGGCACCGCTGCGGAGTCCATCGGAAAAATCACGCAGCCGGGCAAGAACCGCATTGACCTCGGGCATCACGTCCCGGCCGTTGACGAGGATCGGACGGCCGGACCTATTGCGCAGCGCGATGTGCAATGCGGGGCGGCGCTCGGTAACATTGACCATGCCGCCTGAGAACATGGCGTCGCGTTTTCCGACCAGGCCCGAGGCATGGGCCAGCTCGATCAGCAGCGCGTTCGTTTCTTCGTTCACGGCGCATTTCGACCAGTCGAGCAGGAGATCCTCGAGTCTTGCGCTGCAGCGCTTCCAGCGCTGCGGATCCTCGGCGAAGGCCTTGCGCATGTTGGCCGGCGCGCCGCTGCGGCGGTGCTCGTGAAGGCGCTCGACAATCAAATCGCGGGTTTGCTTGTTGCTCATCACAGTCGCTCAGGAAGAAAAAGCCATTTCGACTTCGCGGCGCGTCGGCAGATCGGCGCCACGACGACCACAGGCGATCGCGGCGGCGGTGATGCCATAGTGCAGGGCGCGTTCCAAGCTCTCCGGCGGAAGGGCGGCGATGGCCGCGCGATCGAGCTCGCCAGCAAAGGCGAGGCTGGCGAGAAAGCCGGCGTGAAAGGCATCGCCCGCTCCCACGGTATCGACGACATCAACCTTGCGGGCCGCCACATCGATTGTACAGCCGCGATGAAAGGCCGTGGCGCCGCGGTTCCCTCGCGTAATCACGACGAGGGAAGGCCCATGCTTCGTCCATTGTTCCGCAACTTCGGCCAGTTTCGCGGCCGAACCGAAAAGAAGAGCGATATCTTCCTCGCTGGCTTTGACAATGGTTGCATGCCGAAGAAATTTCAGCAGATGGCGGTCATAGCCGGCAAGATTACCGATGACGGTTGGACGAATGTTGGGATCGATGCTTATCACGCGGCGTCGGGCCTCGCGCTCCATGAGAGCGTGGAAGGCCGATGCGACAGGCTCGACTGCCAAGGTGTAGGAGCCGAAGGTCAGGGCTTGGACGTGCGGCGGCAGGTCGAAAGCAAGATCGTGTGGCGTGAGGCCACGGTCGGCTGCGCCCTCGCCATGGAAGGCATAGCGCGCCTGGCCGCGCTCGTCCGTCGATACGACGCTCACGGTGCTGAGCCTCGGCGTGCGCAGGGCATAGGTGAGATCGACCCCCTCCTCGCGCAAAAGCATTGCAAGAAACTCGCCGAAACCGTCGGTCGAAAGGCCGCCGCAGAAGGCGACGGGACAGCCGAGCCTGGCCAAGCCGATCGCGACGTTATAGGGCGAGCCCCCGGCGACGGCTTCCGCGCGCAAGGCGGTGCCCTTGCGATCATAAAGAAAGAGATCGATCAGGGCCTCGCCGCAGGCGACAATCATGCACGACTCTCCTAACAGAAGCCAGCTTAGAGGCAGCGCGCCATTTTTCAAACCATCGCCGCTTGGCGCGCGCTCCAGATGATGTTAACGAAACGCGCCCTCTACGCGAATGGTCCGTTTCACGTGATCTCAGACGTCACACCGCTTCTTGCAGAGCTTGATCAATGGTCCGAGCGGCACGGACCAATCACCATTGGATTGGCAGGCGCAGGGCAGATGGGAACTGACATTCTCGTGCAGGTGAGGCTGATGCGACGCCTGCGGATCGGGGCCGTGGCGGACGTCAGACCGGATTGCGCTTGGGAGGCTGCGCGCATTGCGGGGGTTCCGCGCGAACAGATTGCCGCAGCGAACTCAGCGGCGCTGATCGGTCATGCGATCGAGAAGGGAAAACTCGCCTTCACGGAAGACGCCAAGAGCTTGGCGGAGGCTCCCAACATCCATGTGCTGGTCGATGCCACCGGCCATCCAAGCACGGGAGCGGAACTGGCGCTGGCTGCCATTCGCCACGGCAAGCATATGGTGATGCTCAATGTCGAGGCGGACATCACCGTCGGGCGCTATCTCAAGGCGCAAGCGCGCCAGGCAGGCGTCGTCTATACGGGGGCCGCCGGCGATGAGCCCGCTGCGGCCCTCGAGATCATCGGCTTTGCGCAGTCGCTTGGGTTCGACATCATCGCCGCCGGCAAGGGAAAGAACAACCCGCTCAAGTTCGATGCCGTGCCCGGCGATTATGAGGAGGAGGCACGGCGGCGCAACATGAGCGCGCGCATGCTCGTCGAATTCGTCGACGGCTCCAAGACGATGATCGAGATGGTCGCCATCGCCAATGCGACGGGGCTCGTACCCGACAAGCCCGGAATGCACGGGCCCAACGCAAGGCTCCATGAATTGGCAGAGATTCTCGTGCCCAAGTCCCATGGCGGCATTCTGTCGAAGGCGGGATGCGTGGATTATTCAATCGGCGAAGGCGTGGCGCCCGGGGTTTTTTGCATCGTCACGGCTCGTCATGCGCGGGTGCTCGAACGGCTGCGAGACCTCAAAGTCGGCAAAGGGCCGTTTTTCACGCTGCATCGGCCCTATCATCTGACCAGTCTGGAAGTGCCGCTCACGGCAGTCCGCGCCGTGCTCCATCGCCGGGCCGACCTGGAACCGCTCGACCGGCCGGTAGCGGAAGCCATAGCGGTGGCCAAACGCGATCTTGCAGCTGGTGAAATCCTCGGCAAGATCGGCGAGAGCGACTATCGCGGCTGGGCCCTCACTTGGCGCGAGGCTCGGCTGAGCAAGGCGCTGCCCATCGGCCTAGCCGAGGGCGCGAAAGTTGTGCGCGCGATCAAGGCCGGGAGCGATCTCACCTATGAGAATTGCACGCCAGATCCATCCTCCGTGCTCACCAATATCCGCGGAAAGCTTGATCAGTCCGACAGCCCGATTTACGATTAATTAGGCAGGTTGTAGAAAGCAAACCTGCGGCTGTTGCATTCTCCATATTTTGCAGATGGCTCCAGACAGGCTAAAAGTCAGCCCATGTCTCACGAGCTTTCGACATAACATGGCTGCGCAAATCCTAAACTTCCGACAACAGGAAATCATCAGCATCGCCCGCCAGACGGGCAGGGTGGTCGTGGAGGAGCTTGCCCTGCGCTTCGGGGTGACGCCTCAGACCATTCGCAAAGATCTCAATGATCTTTGCGACCAGCGGCTCCTTACCCGCATTCACGGGGGAGCCATGGTCGCTTCGGGGGTAGAGAACATGGCCTATGAGTCGCGCCGTCATCTGGCCGAGCAGGAAAAACGCCGGATTGGCGCACGCGCGGCAGAGCTCATCCCCAACAACAGCTCGCTCTATGTCAACATCGGCACGACCACGGAGGAAGTGGCTCGCCATCTCATGGGTCATGAAGGTTTGATGGTGATCACCAACAATATCCATGTCGCAAATATTCTTATGCCGCTGACCAAGATCGAGGTGATCATCGTCGGCGGCGTGGTGCGCCGCTCGGATGGCGGAATCCTCGGCGAGCAAACGGTGGATTTCATCTCGCAGTTCAAGGTCGACTACGCCGTCATCGGAGTGTCGGCCATCGATGACGACGGCTCGCTGCTCGATTTCGACTACCGCGAAGTACGCGCGGCCCAAGCCATCATAGAGAATGCCCGCAATGTCATTCTGGTGTCCGATTCGATGAAGTTCACAAGGTCAGCGCCGGTGCGCATCGGCCATATCTCACAGGTGGATGTGTTCGTCACCGACCAGTCGCCGCCGGAAACCATCGTGGAAATCTGCCGGCATAATGGCGTGGATATCCAGATCGCGCCCGGCGATGTGCTCGCCCAGACGGCACAAGGGAGCGATGCCGCGTAGCGGATGATCGACCATTTTCGGTTGATTTTCGATTTTCTTCGTTTATCGTCGCTTAATGTATTATGCGCAATTCTAGACGGGGGTTGCGAAAATCAAAGTCACCTGCCCACGCCGGGGCATGGAGGAAGCATTGCGCGATCCAGTCTACGATCTCGCCATCATTGGGGGAGGCATCAATGGCTGCGGCGTCGCGCGAGACGCTCAAGGTCGTGGTCTCTCGGTGGTGGTGGCAGAGAAAGGAGATCTGGCGGGAGCTACGTCATCGGCCTCAACCAAGCTTATCCATGGGGGGCTGCGCTACCTGGAGCAACTCGAATTTCGGCTGGTAAGGGAGGCGCTCAAAGAGCGCGAAGTGCTGCTCAAGGCGGCGCCGCACATCATCTGGCCGCTGCGCTTCATCCTGCCGCACCACAAGGGACTGCGGCCCTGGCCGATCATCAGACTGGGCCTTTTTCTTTATGATCATCTCGGCGGCCGAGAGCTGCTGCCGGGGACGCGAACGCTCGATCTCAAGCATGACGAAGCCGGAAATGCGCTCAAGGCCGAGCATCGGCGGGCTTTTGAATATTCCGATTGCTGGGTGCAGGATTCCCGCCTCGTCGTGCTCAACGCCCTCGATGCGGCCGAGAGAGGCGCTCAAGTTCTGACGCGCACGGAATGCGTGCGGGCCGAAGGCAGGGCAGACCGATGGCTGCTGACGCTCAAGAACCGGATGTCGAACGACCAGTCGCAGGTCAGCGCCAAGGTGCTCATCAACGCTGGCGGGCCGTGGGTTTCGGATGTGCTCGAGCGGGTGGCAGGGATCAAGACGCCATTGCGCGTACGTCTTGTCAAAGGCAGCCATATCGTGGTGGACAGGCTGTTCGAGCACGGACGCAGCTATATTTTTCAGAATGCCGACCAGCGAGTGTGTTTCGCGATTCCCTATGAGCAGGCGTTTACGCTCATCGGCACGACGGATGTGGACTATTCCGGCGATCCAACCAAGGCTGCCATATCGGAGGGCGAAATCGACTATCTGCTTCAGGCGGTGAATGAATATTTCAGAACGGCCGTCAAGCGGGAGCAGATCCGTTGGAGCTATGCCGGGGTGAGGCCGCTCTATGATGACGGTGCCAACAAGGCCCAGGAGGCGACACGCGACTACGAGCTCAAACTGGACGGAGCGGCCGGCGCGCCCGTTCTATCAGTCTTCGGCGGCAAGATCACCACTTACCGGCGGCTTGCCGAACAGGCGCTCGAGTTGCTGCAACCGTTCCTTCCTCAGATGGGAAGTGCATGGACCAAATCCGCTCCGCTCCCGGGCGGCGAGTTCACGCTCGAAGAGACTCAGACACGCATCGGGCGCATCACCCAGCAAATCAGGGACATGCCGCGCCGGCAGGCGGAGCGATTGTTCCGGTGCTACGGCATGCGCTGCGCGCGCTTTCTCGACGGTGCAGGGAAGCTCAGCGATCTCGGTGAAGACTTCGGTGCCGGCTTGCGGCAGCGGGAGATCGACTATCTCATGCGCGAAGAATGGGCGCAGAGTGCGGAAGACATTGTGTGGCGCCGGACAAAGCTCGGTCTCATGCTCACGACACATCAAGTGGACAGGCTGCAGTCTTATATGTCCGGGCTAGCAACAGGGTCTCGACGCTCGCTCGGCGAGCCGTCGGCGCGCAGAGCGGCCATTTTCGATTGACATTCGTTTTGGTTCACTTGATAGTCGACACGCGTCCTAGACGAAAATAAAGATAGGGAGGAAGTCAATGCGAAAACGCCTTTTGGCATCGATCGCGTTCGCGGCGATGATGTCCTTTGCCGGGCCGAGCTTGGCGGGAATGGAGGAAGCGCAGCGCTGGATCGACAGCGAGTTCCAGCCGTCAACGCTCTCGAAGGAGGATCAGGTCAAGGAAATGGAATGGTTCGTCAAGGCGGCCGAACCGTTCCAGGGAATGGAAGTCAACGTTCTGTCGGAGACCATTCCCACTCACACCTATGAGTCGGAGGTTCTCACCAAGGCGTTCGAGGAGATCACCGGCATCAAGGTGAACCACCAGCTGCTCGGCGAGGGCGAGGTGGTGCAGGCCGTACAAACGCAAATGCAGACCAATCGCAATCTTTACGACGCCTACATCAACGACTCCGATCTCATCGGCACGCATTCGCGCCTGCAGAGTGCCGTCAATCTCACCGACTGGATGGAAGGCGAAGGCAAGGATGCGACGCTGCCGACGCTCGATGTCGAGGACTTCATCGGCAAATCATTCACCACCGGGCCCGATGGAAAGCTGTGGCAATTGCCCGACCAGCAATTCGCCAATCTCTACTGGTTCCGAAAGGACTGGTTTGACCGGCAGGACCTGAAGGATCGGTTCAAGGCCAAATATGGTTATGACCTCGGCGTGCCGGTGAACTGGTCGGCGTATGAGGACATCGCGGATTTCTTCACCAATGACGTCAAGGAAATCGATGGCGTGCGCGTCTACGGCCATATGGACTACGGCAAGCGCGCGCCCGACCTCGGCTGGCGCATGACGGATGCCTGGCTGTCGATGGCGGGTTCGACGTCAAAGGGCCTCCCGAATGGACGACCGATCGATGAATGGGGCATCCGCATGGAGGACGGCTCGTGCAATCCGGCGGGCGCGTCGGTCTCACGCGGCGGCGGCACGAATGCGCCTGCCTCGGTCTACGCCATTGCCAAATGGGACGAGTGGCTGCGCAAATATGCGCCGCCGGGCGCTGCAGACCTCGACTTCTACCAGTCGCTGCCGGCGCTCAGCCAGGGCAATGTGGCCCAGCAGATCTTCTGGTATACAGCCTTCACGTCCGACATGGTGAAGCCGAAGAGCGCCGGCAACAACACGGCCGATGAAGAAGGCACGCCGCTGTGGCGGATGGCCCCCTCGCCGCACGGACCCTATTGGCAGGAAGGCATGAAGCTCGGCTATCAGGACGCGGGCTCGTGGACGCTGTTCAAATCCACACCTGTCGATCGGCGCAAGGCGGCTTGGCTCTATGCGCAGTTCACCGTGTCGAAGACCGTGTCGCTCAAGAAGAGCCATGTCGGGCTGACCATCGTCCGCGATTCCGACATCGACCATCAGTCCTTCAGCGAGCGGGCGGCGAAGCTTGGCGGGCTCGTCGAGTTCTACCGCTCGCCCGACCGCGTGCTGTGGACGCCGACGGGGGTCAACGTTCCGGACTATCCGAAGCTTGCGCAGCTGTGGTGGCAGCAGATCGGCGACGTGAACTCGGGCGCATTCACGCCGCAAGAGGCGATGGACCGGCTCGCAGCCGAGATGGACCAGATCATGGCGCGCATGCAGGCGGCGGACGAGCAGGCCAAAACCTATGGCGGCTGCGGACCACGACTGAATGAGGAGAAAGATGCCTCAGAGTGGCTCGGCAAGGATAACGGCCCCGCCGCCAAGCTCGAGAATGAGAAGCCGCAGGGCGAGACGATCGCCTATGACGAGCTGATCAAGCGCTGGACGACGGCGCAGTAATAGGCTTGCTCCCGAGCATCGCCTCCGGAAGCCCTACGTCACTGGCGCATTCCGGAGGCGATAGCTACAGTGGCGTTGGCGGGACCTCGTTTGGGACTGTGCGGGAGCGCGATGCCGCTTGAATTGCAAAATGTGACGAAGCGTGTCGGGGCGGAGAGCTATGTCTACGACACGAGCCTGGTGCTGGAGGAGGGCACGTTCAACATCCTTCTGGGCAGCACGCTTGCCGGCAAGACGACCTTGATGCAGCTGATGGCCGGCATCCAGGCTCCCACATCGGGCAAGATCCTTTTCAACGGCAATGATGTGACGGGCGTTCCGGTGCAGAAGCGGAACGTTTCGATGGTCTATCAGCAATTCATCAATTATCCGAACTTCACCGTCTATGAGAACATCGCCTCGCCCCTGCGGGTGGCGGGACAGCCCAAGGAAAGCATCGACAGACAGGTGCGCAGTGCGGCGGAGCTGCTGCGACTCACGCCCATGCTCGAACGGCGGCCGACGGAGCTGTCGGGCGGGCAGCAGCAACGCACGGCGATCGCGCGGGCGATCGTCAAGGATTCCGACCTGATCCTGCTCGACGAGCCGCTCGCCAACCTGGACTACAAGCTGCGCGAGGAGATGCGCGACGAGCTGCCGAGGCTGTTCATGGACCGCAAGCGCATCGTGGTCTACGCGACCACGGAACCAGGCGAGGCGCTGCTTTTTGGCGGATACACGGCGACGCTGCACGAGGGGAGGGTGGTGCAGTTCGGGCCGACGTCGACAATCTACCGCTATCCCGCCGATCTAAAAAGCGCACAAGTGTTCTCCGATCCGCCGCTCAACACGGCGGAAGTGG
>DATBMX010000113.1:0-3069 GCA_036554625.1 Aestuariivirgaceae bacterium | reverse complement strand
CCCGAGATCGCATTCGAGCTCCGCCAGAGCCGCGATCTGCTCCTGGCTCTCAATGCCTTCGGCAACGACGGTCATGTTGAGATCATGGGCCAGGAGGATCATCGTCTCGAGAATGATCATCGCCTTCTCATCCTCGAGATCCGCATCAAGGAAGCTCTTGTCGATCTTCAAAATGTCGAAGGGAAGCCGGCGCAGGCTCGCCAGCGCGGAATAACCGGTGCCGAAATCATCGCAGGCGAGGCCTACGCCCAGGGCCTTGAGGCGCTCTAAGATCTCGGCTGAAAACTCGGGGTTCTCCATGATGAGAGATTCGGTCAGCTCCAGCTTCAAGGTGCCGGGGCTGATGTCCTCGCGGCCGAGAAGTGTCCGCACATCGTCGACGAGATCGGTGTTGAGCAGCTGGCTCGAAGACATGTTGACCGACACGAAAAGCGGCTTGTCGGGACGGAAGGCACGCTGCCAGATGCCGAGCTGACGCGCGGCCTCGTTCAGCACGTAATGGCTCAAGTCCTTCATGATGCCCGTCTCCTCGGCTAGGCTCATGAAGGAATCGGGACCGAGCAGTCCCTCGGTGCGATGGCGCCAGCGCACCAGCGCCTCGAAGCCGGAAAGCTGCATATCGGACAGGCGGGAGATCGGCTGGTAGACGACTTCGATCTCGTTGCGCTCTATGGCGCGACGCAAATCCTGTTCGAGCGCCAGGAGATCGGAGCGATCATCGCGCATGTCGGGACGGAAGAATTCTATCGAGTCGCGGCCGCGGCGCTTGGCCTCGTAGAGGGCGATCTCGGCGTCCTTGACGAAATCCTGAGGCGAGGAGCGATCGTCAAGGAATCGCGCCACGCCGAAACTGGCGGTGAGGAACAGCTCACGCCCGCGCAGCTTGATGGGGCGCGAGAGAGTGGTGCGAATCTGTTCGGCGAAGGG
Organism: Aestuariivirgaceae bacterium; assembly: GCA_036554625.1. Classification (GTDB taxonomy): domain Bacteria; phylum Pseudomonadota; class Alphaproteobacteria; order Rhizobiales; family Aestuariivirgaceae; genus DATBLQ01. Next base: position 2,142 of record DATBMX010000113.1, on the reverse strand, counting down.
AATGACATCGCGCTTCGGTTTCTTGCCGTTGAAGATGACGGCGAACTGATCACCGGGAAGTCTCGCCAAGGTGTCTTCCGGACCCATGAGGGTTGACAGTCTGCGGCCCGTCACCGACAGCAGGCTGTCGCCCACCTCGTGGCCCAAGCCGTCGTTCACCGTCTTGAAGCGATCGAGGTCGATCACGAGAACATAAAGTTCGCGATTGTTCTCCAGATGCGCTCTGCGCATGGCGAACTCGAGCCGGTCGAGAAAGAGGGCGCGGTTCGGCAGGCCGGTGACACGGTCGCGCACGGCATCGGACAGCAAACGATCCTCGGAGCGCTTCATGCTGGTGATGTCGGCAAGCGTGCCGATGCAGCGAGAGGCGCGGCCGTCCTGGCCGATCATCGAGCGGGCGCGAAGCAGGTACCAACGATAGGCGCCGTCATGGCGGCGCAGGCGAAACTCCTGGGAGAAGGTGCCGCGGCCGCGCCGCTCGGCTGCCTCCACGGCCGCGACATAGGCTGAGCGATCGGCAGGATGGATGAGATCGATCCAAGATTTGAGACCGCGGCTCATGAGCATGCCGGGCTCAAGGCCCAAGGCGCGCTCGAGTTCAGGCCCGACATAAAGCGTGCCGCGTTCCGGCTGCCAATCCCACACCGTCTGCTCGGAACCGGCAAGGGCAAGCGCGCGACGGCCGGAATCCTCAAAGAAGCGACTCGAAAGGATGCCGTGGCTGAAGGCGAATTGGGCGAGCGTGAAGCCCATGGTGAGAAGCACCAGCGCGAGACCCGCAGAAATGACGAGCCGAGTGTTGGGAGATGGAATGATGTCGAGCGCGCCGAAGGCGGCCATGGCCGTCCAGGCCAAAAGCACCGTCCATGTGAGGATGGAGGCGCGCGCGCGAATGCCGCCTTCGCGCCACAGGGTGAAAATCAGCACATAGCCGAACAGGACGAAAAAGCCGAAGGCCAAGCGGGCGATGCCCGTGACAATGGCGGGCTCGACCCAGCCATAGGCGGCGAGCGCTGCGGCGGATATGGCGAAGCCGAGGAGAACATTGTCGAGGACGGGCATCCGCTTGCGCAGTTCGAGAAATGTCGACAAACAAAGTATGATGCCGGCAAGCATCAAGGACTCGACCGAGGCCCTTACCTTCGGTCCGTCGTCTGCGCCAAGCCCCAGCCACCTCTGAATGTCGGGCAGATAGCCGGCCTCAATGGCCAAGAAGAGAACGGACGCACAGGCGAAGAGCGTCGCGGCGAGAAACACGGTGCGCTGGCGCACGATGAAAAAGCTCATGATGGCGATGGCGAGCAGCATCGCGATGCCCAGCACGACACCGCGGAAGAAAGCATACTCTCCCGCCTGCGCCTCGAAGGCACTGCGCTGCCAGAGCGAAAGGCTGCCTAGCCCCGCCGGCGCAAGCTCGAGGGCGAAGGTCTGCGAGGCATTGGGACCGATCCGAAAGGCAAGCGCATCCATGCCGAGAGCCCGCAGGGGGATTGCTTCGGCTTCGGCACTGTTCTGAACGCCATGGAGCCTCGAGCCTTCGCGCTTCGGCCAGAAGAATTCCGAGCCGACGAAGCCCTGATGGGGGCTTACGATAACGAGATCATGCGGAACGGCATCGGGATTCAGAAGCGAAAAGACGACCCAGCGGTGGAGGGGGCCCGGCCCCCTGGCTTCAAGCGTCATCAATGATTTTTGCGCGCTGGGGTCGGGGATCTCGATCGCCACCTGCGCCTTTTCGGTCTCAACGGCTTCGAGCACGGGAATGAGATCGATGCTCGGGGTCTTCAGAGCGGCGTTGACGATATCGCGCGCCATGGCGGCGCCGCCGTCTGCGGCAAGCATAGCGACGATCGCCATAAGAAGGATGAGGAGCCGGCGTATCGTCATTATCCCTCGTAGCATGCTGGCTCTTGGTATCTGTGCAAATGTGTTAAGGCAAGTGCGCCGTCAGCCCCGTTAAGACCGAGGGGATTTTCCTCGGGATGGCAGGGCACGATCCTCGGCAAGGATGGCGAAAAGAAGGTGGTCGTGCCACTCGCCGTTGATCCGCAGATAGTGCCGCGCATAGCCCTCTTCGGTAAAGCCGCAGGCCTTCAGCAGGCGTATCGAGGCTGAATTGTGAGGAAGACACGCCGCCTCGAC
>DATBMX010000027.1:0-7242 GCA_036554625.1 Aestuariivirgaceae bacterium | reverse complement strand
GCGAAATGAGACGCCGCCCAGTTGATCGTGTCGTAATGCTCCAACAGATACGCCCACGCGACCCACAGCCAGGCTCCGGCCATGAGGCCGGAGATGATGCGCCCGTGTGCGCGTCCGCGATGGCGCCACGCCGCGAGGATGGCGATGCCGCCGGCGAGCGCCGCAAGCTGCGCCGGCCAGATCGCCAGATTGTAGAGTTCGAACAGCCGGTAGTAGGTGCGCGGCGAAAACAGCAGGAAGTCCGAGAGCGAATAGGTCCACCACTCGGACATCGCGCGGTCTCACGAATGCGTGCGCATGTTCTTGTCGGCGAACCGGTGCCCACTTCGTCGGAACATGCGCTAGAGCTTCTCGACGTGCGCGATCATGCGGGCGCGCAGCGCGGCGTCGGGCAGGCGGCCGGTGGCGGCCGCCAGGTTCTCGCGCACATGATCGACCCGCGTGGTTGCCGGGATCGCGCAGGTCACGGCGGGGTGCGAGATGATGAACTTGAGGATCACCTGCGCCCAGCTGGTGCACCCGATCTCCGCGGCCCAGGCGGGCAGCGGATGGCGCGCGAGCTTGCGCGTCAGATCACCCTCCTGAAATGGACGGTTCACGATCACCGCCATGCCGCGCTCCTGGGCGAGCGGCAGGATGCGCGCTTCCACTTCACGGTCGACGATGTTGTAGGTGATCTGGATGAAATCGAGCGGGTGCTTGCGCATCACCTGCTCGAACTCCTCGTGGCGGCGGCCCTCCGAGGTGGTGATGCCGACATAACGGATCTCGCCTCTTTCCTTCATGGCGAAGAGAAGAGGCAAATGATCGTGCCACGCGACGAGATTGTGCACCTGAAGAAGATGGAAACGGGGAAGGCGCCAGAAGCGCTTGGATGCTGCGATCTGCCCTGCACCTTCCTCCGCCGAGCCTGTCCATACCTTGTCGGCGGAGAAGACAGACCTGGTCCGCCCGAGCTTGCCGAGACCATAGCCGATGACATCCTGGGACGAGCCATACATAGGCGAGGAATCAATGAGCGTGCCGCCTGCTTCGAAGAAAGCCTCCATCACGGCCGCGCATTCATCGCGAAGCTCCTGATCCCCGCCGACATTGAAGGTGATCCAGCTGCCCAGCCCAATGACGGGCAACTCCTCACCGGTCGATGGGATGCGTTTGCGCAGCACCGCTGCACGCGAGAGGGGCGGGGCCAGAGCAGAGAAGCCGGCGGCCGCCACGCCCTGCAGCAGTGCGCGCCTGGTCAGCGGATGCGGCATCAGTCTTCGGGCGACAATTTCAGTATGCGGCCATTGTCGTGATCAGTGATCACCAGGATATCGCCTTCCGGGGTTTCCGCCACATCGCGGATCCTCAGTCCGAGATCGGTCAAGAGACGCTCCTCATTCGCAACTTTCTCGCCGTCTAGCTCGAGCCGCACGAGAGCGGTGGCGCTCAAGCCGCCGACGAAAAGATCGCCCTTCCATTCGGGGAAGGCCTTGCCGCTGTAGAAGATCATGCCGGAGGGCGCAATGACAGGCGTCCAGGTATAGATCGGGTCCTCCATGCCCGGCGCGTCCTTCTCGCCAGTACCGACAGGCGTGCCGTCATAGTTGACGCCGTGGGACACCATCGGCCAGCCATAGTTCTTGCCGGCCTCAGGAATATTAATTTCATCGCCGCCCTTGGGTCCGTGCTCGATTTCCCAGAACTTTCCCGTGTCGGGGTGAAGGGCGGCGGCCTGGATGTTGCGATGGCCGTAGGACCAGATTTCGGGCAACGCATCATCGCGACCGACGAATGGATTGTCGGGAGGCACCGAGCCGTCTTCGTTGAGGCGGACGACCTTGCCGAGATGCGAATTCAGATCCTGCGCCTGCTCGCGGAATTCTTCATGCGAGCGCTCGCCCAGGCCTACATAGATGCGGCCGTCGCGGTCGAAGACGATGCGCGAGCCGAAATGCATTTCGCTCTGCACCTTGGGCTTCTGCGAGAAGATGACCTGAACATCGGTCAATTTGCCGTTATCCTCACTCAATTTGGCGCGAGCGACCGCCGTCGAATTGCCGCCTTCGCCCTTCTCGGAAAAGCTGAGATAGAGGAGACGGTTCTCGGCGAAGCTCGGGTGCAGCGTTATATCGAGGAGGCCGCCTTGATCGCGGGCATCGACCTCCGGCACGCCGTCAATTGGTTCGCTCAGCTTGCCCTCCTTGTCCACGAAGCGCAGCGTGCCGGGGCGCTCGGTGACCAGCATGGCGCCATCTGGCAGGACGGCGATGCCCCAGGGATGATCGAGACCTTCGGCGATCGTGCTCACATTGAAGCGAGCCTGTTCGGAAGAAACGGTGTCCTGCGCAAAGGCGGCGGCAGGCATAAGGGCAAGGAGCAAAGCGGCAGAGCGGCGCATGTTTTTTCTCCGAAAGCGGGTTAGACTCGGCAGCACAACTCGTGAGGCGGTGAAAGGTTCGCAATTTGATGGTCGAGAACAAGGGCAGCGCAAGGGACGAATTCCTGCTGATCGAGGCGCCGCAGATCAGAGAGGGGCTTTGCAATGCGAGTCCGGGATGGGTCATGGGCGCTTTCGTCGCCGCAGGCGAGCTCAGGCACTCGGAGGATTTCGAAATCAAGGAGTGGGATCTCAGGACAATGCGGCGGGACTGGCGCAACGGCGAAGAGTGCGGCGCGGAATACATCGCCGTGCTCGCAGGCCGGCTGACGGTGATTCTCGGCAGGCCAGGCTCCGACACCAGCATCATCGAAGAGGACAGAATGATCGACGTGCGCAAGGAGCAGCGCATCATACTAGCGCCCGGCGTGTGGCGAAAACTCAAGGCGAGCGAGGGCATCAAGGGGCTAACAGTGCGAAGCCGCAAGCGCTAATCTTCAAGCATTGCGCAGCCTCGCCACGCAGTCGATTTCGATGCGGCAGCCGAAGAGAATGTCGGCAACTCCAATGGTGGTGCGGGCCGGCGTGCGGCCTTCTTCGAAGAAAAGGCGGTAGACGGCGTTCATGCTGTCAAATTCCTGCAGATGCTTCATGTAGACCGTCACCTTGACGATATCGCTCATATCGAGCCCGGCCAGCTTCAGACTGTCGCGCAGGAGCTCGAGGCAGCGGCGCGTTTCATACTCGATGTCGCCCAATTCCTGGTCGAGAGGTGCATCGGCGGCGACCTTGCCGGCCAGATAAGCAAAACCATCGGCGATGACGATGTCACTGTAGGGGGAGCCTTCCGTCCAAGTCGCCAGGTTGCGAAATTCGATCTCGTCCATGGATCAGCCCCGCAGCAGCCTGTCGCGCAAGGAAGAGACAGCATTGGCATGGGCGTCAAAGCCCTCGTAGCGGGCAAGCGTGCGCGCATGGCGCGCCACTTCGCGGTAACCCAAGGAGGTGACATAAGCGAGCGAGGTGCGCTTTAGAAAATCATGCACCGAAACGGGCGAGGCCGTCTTCGCCCAGCCGCTTGTGGGCAGCACGTGATTGGGGCCGAGCACGAAATTGCCAAGCGTGGCGGGCGTATGCTCGCCGAGGAGGATTTCGCCTGCATGCTCGATGGCTCCCAGATATCGAAAGGGTTCCTTCGACAGGATCTCGAGGTGCTCGGGCGCATAGTCATTGACAAAGTCGATGGCCTCGCTGGAATCCCGCGCCAGCACGATGCCGCCCACGGGCCCGGACAGGACGCTCGAGGAGAAAGCCACGCGCTGCTCACTCATGCTCTTCCAGTAGTCGGGGATGGCCTTGGCGGCCACCTCGGCGACATCGCGGCTCCAGGTGACGAGATAGGCCGAGCTGTCAGGCCCGTGTTCGGATTCGATCAGCAAGTCGAGTCCCGCCAAGCGACCATCGGCGGTTTCGTCGGCAAGTACGATCAATTCGCTGGGACCGGCCGGCGTGCCGGTGTCGATGACATGAGCCACGAGCCGCTTGGCGGCCGCAACCCAGGGGCTGCCGGGACCTATCACCTTGGCGAATCTGGGAATCGTCTCGGTGCCATAGGCGACGGCTGCGATGGCCTGAGCGCCGCCGGCCTTGTAAACTGTCGACACACCGGCAAGCCGGGCTGCGAACAAAGTTGCTGCATCGACTTTCCCGTCCGGTCCGGGCGGGGTGACGATGGCGATGTCCTTAACGCCCGCGACGCGCGCGGGCAGGGCGGTCATCATGGCGACGCTCGGGAATGCGCCCTTGCCGCGCGGCACGTAGCAGGCCACCGACGGAATGGGCCGGACGCGATCGCCGGCGAAAGCGCCTGGGCGTATCTCATGCAGCCACATGTCCTGCGGCATCTGATCGCGATGAAAGCGCGTGATGGAGCCTGCGGCGAACTCCATGGCCTCCGTGAGGTCCGGCGCAATGGATTTCTCGGCCGCCTCGAACTCGGCCGCCGCCACGGCGAGCCCGCCTTCGGGAACCGTGGCCTTGTCCAACTCGCGGGCGAGGCGCAGGAGGGCCCTGTCGCCGTCGTTGCGCACCTGATCGACGATCTCCTGCGCCTTCGGCATGATGTGAGACAGATCGGCCTCGGCGCGGGTCAAGAGGCGCTTGCGCTCCACCTGCGACAAACGCGAGAGCTCGTGAAATCTGATCGGTCTTGTCATGAGAGCTGGTCCGTAAGAGCAATTCTACAAATGATCGGGAAGAATGATGTGCTCGCGGCCCAAGGCTTTCACGTCGCGCACGCCGCACAACGCCATGGATATATCGAGCTCGTTTCGAATGATTCGCAAAGTCTCGGTCACGCCCGCTTCGCCCATTGCCCCCAGCCCATAGAGAAAAGCGCGGCCGATATAGGTGCCCTTCGCGCCGAGCGCCAGGGCCTTGAGAACGTCCTGGCCGGAGCGGATGCCGCCATCCATGTGAACCTCGAGCTTGTGCCCCACGGCATCGGCTATGGCGCCCAAGGCGGCGACCGACGATATGGCGCCATCGAGCTGACGGCCGCCGTGGTTCGAGACGATGATCGCATCCGCTCCCACTTCGACCGCCTGTTTTGCGTCCTCGACGTCGATGATTCCCTTGAGAATGAGCTTGTCCTGCCATCGCCGGCGAAAATCGCGAACGTCGTCCCAATCGAGAGAGGGGTCGAATTGCTGGGCCGTCCAGGAGGAAAGGGAGGTCAGATCGTCGACGCCCTTGGCATGACCGACGATGTTGCCGAAGGTGCGGCGCCGGGTGCCGAGCATGGCGAAGCACCAGCGCGGCTTGGTCGCCAAATCGGCGAGATTGGGCAGCGTCAGCCGAGGCGGGGCGGAGAGGCCATTGCGGATGTCCTTGTGGCGCTGGCCGAGGACCTGAAGATCGAGGGTGAGAACGAGAGCAGAGCAGCGCGCCGCCTTCGCCCGCTCCAGCATGTCCTGCACGAAGCCGCGGTCGCGCAAGACGTAGAGCTGAAACCAAAAGGGCCTGGTCGTGCTCGCCGCAACATCCTCAACCGAACAAATGCTCATCATCGACAGGGTGAAGGGAACGCCGAATTTTTCGGCGGCGCGCGCGGCTAGAATCTCGCCGTCGGCATGCTGCATGCCGGTCAAGCCGGTCGGTGCGAGCGCGACCGGCATCGTGACCTTCTCGCCCACCATTTCGCTGGCAAGATTGCGATGCTCGATGTCCACCGCCACCCGCTGACGCAAGTGGATTCGTGAGAAATCCTTCTCATTCGCGCGGTATGTGCTTTCGGTCCAAGAACCGCAGTCGGCATAATCGTAGAACATGCGCGGGACGCGGCGCTTGGCGAGCAGGCGCAGATCCTCGACGCAACAGATAACAGGCGGCATGATCTATCGGCTCCCTCAGCAGCCAGCAAACGGGCCCGGTTGACAGACGGCCCTTGCGTGACTGACATTTTCCTCCCCATAGCACAAGGCACCGGCAAAGGTCCCCGATGGCGCAGGAAGAAGCTGGAAAGCCCCAGGCGGGGCAGAAACTCGTCATCCGCAACATCGGATTGCTCTTGTCGGGCGCGTTGGAGACGCCGATCCTCGACGCCGACACGATCATCGTCACCGAGGGCAGGATCAGTCAAATCGGCAAGGGCGGGCCGGTCGACATGGGCGGGGCCACGACGGTGATCGACGCCAATGGGGCCGCGATTGCACCCGGCCTCATCGACAGCCATGTCCATCCGGTGGCGGGTGATTGGACGCCGCGGCAGAACCAGCTCGGCTGGATCGACTCGAGCCTCAACGGCGGCGTGACAACGATGATTTCTGCCGGCGAGGTTCACACGCCGGGGCGGCCGCGCGATATCGTCGGCCTCAAGGCCCTGGCCGTCAGCGCACAGCGCATGTTCTCGGCGTTTCGTCCGGGCGGAATGAAAATCCATGCCGGCGCGCCCTGCATCGAGCCCGAGATGAGCGAAGAGGATTTCAAGGAACTGGCAGAATCCGGGGTCACGCTCTTGGGCGAAGTCGGGCTGGGAGGAGTGAAGGACGGCCCGACAGCCAAGCGGATGGTCGCCTGGGCGCGCAAGTACGGCATTCAAAGCACGATCCACACGGGCGGGCCCTCCATCCCCGGCTCGGGGCTCATCGACAAGGACGTCGTGCTCGAAGCGGATACGGACGTCATCGGGCATATCAACGGCGGCCACACGGCTCTCGACGACGGGCAAATCCGGTGCATTTGCGAAAGCTGCCGGAGGGCTCTCGAAATCGTTCACAATGGCAATGAGCGCGCGGCGCTTTTCACGCTGAGGACGGCCAAGGAGATGAATCATCTCGACCGGGTCATACTCGGCACCGACGCGCCGGCGGGCTCGGGCGTTCAGCCGCTCGGCATCATCCGCATGATCTCGATGCTCTCTTCGCTTGGCGACATCCCGGCGGAAGTCGCGCTCTGCTTTGCCACCGGCAACACGGCTCGCATGCGCCGGCTCGACTGCGGCCTGATCGAAGTGGGCAGGGCGGGGGATTTCGTGTTCATGGACAAGGCGCAGCATTCGGCGGGCAAGGACCTGCTTCACAGCATCAGGCTCGGCGATCTGCCGGGCATCGGCATGGTGGTCATCGACGGCGTGGTGCGCGTGCAAAGAAGCCGCAACACGCCACCGGCCACCAAGGTGCCGATTATTGTGCATGGGTGAACTCCGGGCAGCTCTTTGGGGAGCCTCCGGGCGAAGGAGAGTGGAGCGCGAGATGCGCTGCATCTTATATTTAGTGGCAACGCATTCGCGCTCCACCGGCGATTTCTGTCCGGCCGCACACACATTCCCTAACGTCTCTCAGACATAGGCCCTGAGAGGTTTCGGTGATCTCCCGCGGGGG
>DATBMX010000494.1:0-7697 GCA_036554625.1 Aestuariivirgaceae bacterium | reverse complement strand
CAGCGGCTCTGCCTCCCCCGCGGGAGATCACCGAAACCTCTCAGGGCCTATGTCTGAGAGACGTTAGGGAATGTGTGTGCGACCGGACAGAAATCGCCGGTGGAGCGCGAATGCGTTGCCACTAAATATAAGATGCAGCGCGTCTCGCGCTCCACTCTCCTTCGCCCGGAGGCTCCCGAAAGAGCTGCCCGCACTGTCTCCCATTGACCCTAGGAAACCGCTCCCCTATCTCAATTTCATGGCCATTCGCGAAATCATCAAGCTTCCCGACTCGGTATTGAAGAAAGTCTCGAAACCCGTCGAGAAGATAACGCCCGAAATCCTCGCTCTCATGGATGACATGCTCGAGACCATGTATGCCGCGCCGGGCATCGGCCTCGCCGCCGTGCAGATCGGAGTTCCCAAACGCCTCGTCGTCGTCGACGTCGCTCGCGACGAGGGGCCCAAGAATCCGCTCTTTTTCATCAATCCCGAGATCGTCTGGACGTCCGAAGAGCTGAACGAGCATGAGGAAGGCTGCCTGTCGATCCCCGAGGTCTACGACAAGGTGAAGCGTCCGGCTGAAGTGAGGATACGCTATCTCGATCGCGGCGGCCGCGAGCAGGGGATGCATTGCGATGGCCTTCTCGCCACCTGCATCCAGCACGAGATCGATCATTTGAACGGCGTGCTGTTCATCGACCGCTTGACGAGGCTCAAGCGCGACCGCGTGATCAAGAAATTCGCCAAAGCCGCCAAGCGTGAGAAGGCCGACGCGTGAGCTTGGCGCTCACCTTCATGGGAACGCCGGATTTCGCCCTGCCCACGCTCGCGAAGCTTCTCGCCGCCGGCCACAGGATTCTGAGCGTCTACACGCGCCCGCCGGCCCAGGCGGGCCGCGGCTTGGGCGAGCGTCTTTCTCCTGTCCACCGCTTCGCCCTGGATCGCGGCTTGCAAATCGAAACGCCTGCGAGCTTCAAAACCGATGAGGCGCAGCGCGCGTTCCTCGAACGTCGCCCCGATGCCGCAATTGTGGTCGCCTACGGGCTGATCCTGCCCGGTCCTGTTCTCGCCGGCTCCCGCTTCGGCAGCTACAATCTCCATGCCTCGCTCCTGCCGCGCTGGCGCGGTGCGGCGCCGATCAGCCGCGCCATCATGGCAGGCGATGAACGGACGGGCGTCACCATCATGCGCATGACGCAAGGTCTCGATGAAGGCCCCATATGTCTGAGCGAGGCCGTGCCGATCGGTTCCGGCGAAACCGCCGGCGAGCTTCACGACAGGCTGGCGCAAAGGGGCGCCGCGCTCATGATCGCGGCGCTCGACCGGCTGGAGCGCGGAGCCCTCATCGAAACGCCCCAGCCCGAGAAGGGCATAACCTACGCGGCGAAGATCGACAAATCCGAAACCCGTCTCGATTTCGCAGATCCTGCAGCGCAAGTGCTGAGCCGCATTCATGGGCTCTCGCCTCAGCCCGGCGCCTGGTGCGGCTTGAGCCGCGATGGCAGGCATCACCGCCTGAAGATTCTCAAAGCCGAGCTGGCTTCGGGCGGCGGCCGGCCCGGCCAGATCATCGATGCGGATTTCGCCATCGCCTGCGGGCAGGGAGCCTTGCGTCCGCTGCTCGTTCAGCGCCAGGGAAAATCGCCTCTCCCCCGCGCCGAGTTCCTGCGCGGCATGGCGCTGCTTCCGGGCGACAGGCTCGAATGATCATGCCGCGCTACCGCATCACCGTCGAATATGATGGAACGCCCTTTGTCGGCTGGCAGGTTCAGAGCAATGGCCCAAGCGTTGCGGGCGCAATCGCCGCCGCCTTGGAAAGGCTTACGGGCAAGCAGATTGCCGTCCATGGAGCGGGACGGACGGATGCGGGCGTTCATGCCTATGCGCAGGTCGCGCATTTCGATCTCGCAGCGTCATGGGACTGCTTCAGGCTCCGCGAGGGTCTCAACGCATGCGTCCGGCCCAATCCCATCGCGATCCTCGCCGTGGACGAGACGAGCGATGAGTTTCACGCCCGTTACAGCGCGCGCGCCAGGCACTATGTCTATCGTATCCTCAACCGCCGTGCGCCCTTGGCGCTCGAGGCCAACCGCGCCTGGCATGTCGGCATTCCCCTCGATCACGGCGCCATGGCCGAGGCCGCCGCGCATCTCATAGGCCGGCATGATTTCACCACCTTCCGCTCCGTCGAATGCCAGTCGTCCTCCCCGGTCAAGACTCTCGACGCCTTGAGCGTCCAGCGTCTCGGCGATCTGATCGAAATCAGGGCAACCGCCCGATCCTTCCTTCACAACCAGGTGCGCTCCATGGCGGGATCTTTGAAGCTCGTGGGCGAGGGCAAATGGCGGCCGCTCGATCTCAAGAATGCGCTCGCGGCGCGCGACCGCGCGGCGTGCGGGCCCGTCGCTCCCCCGCACGGCCTTTATCTGCTCCGCGTCGATTATGATTTGGCGAAATAGCGTTGCAGCACCGTCTCATAGACCTGCTTGAGCCCGTTGAGCTCGTCGATGCTGATGCATTCATCCACCTGATGAATGGTGGCGCTGCGCGGCCCGAATTCGACGACCGGGCAATAATCCTTGATGAATCGCGCATCCGACGTTCCCCCGGCGGCCGAAAGCTCAGGTGTGATGCCCGTCGCGGCCTCGACGGCGTCGCGCACGAGCCGGACGAAATCGCCGGGCTCGGTGAGGAACGCATCCGCCGCTTCGCCGAGCCACACCTCGATCGCGCCGCCCATCTCCGCCTCGACGGCGCGCCGCTCTCCATCAATCCATCGCTTGAGGCTCTCCGCGTCGTGGAGCGGATTGAACCTGATGTTGAGCTTGGCTTCGGCCTTGGCCGGGATGACGTTGCTCGCCGGATTGCCGACGTCGATGCTGGTGATGACAACATGAGAGGGATCGAAATGCTCGGTGCCGTCGTCCAGTCGATGGCTGTTGATGCGGTCGAGCAGCCGCACGAGCCTGGGGATGGGATTGTCGGCGAGATGCGGATAGGCGGAGTGGCCCTGCTTGCCCTTGACGCGCACCACGCCATTGATGCTGCCGCGCCGTCCGATCTTCATCGTGTCGCCCAGCCGCTTGCCGCAGGTCGGCTCGCCGACCAGGCAATGATCGGGCACGGCCCCGGCGCTTTGGAGCCATGTCAGCACCTTCACCGTGCCGTTCACGGCAGGCCCTTCCTCATCGCCCGTGAGCAGGAGCGAGATCGATCCCTTGCATTCGCCGCGCTCGATAACTTCGGCGGCTGCCGCCATGAAGGCTGCGATCGGGCCCTTCATGTCGCAGGCGCCGCGCCCATAGACCGCGTCCTTTGCCAGCGCTCCGCCGAAAGGCTCGTGGCTCCAGCTTTTCTCATCGCCTGCCGGCACCACATCCGTATGACCGGCGAAGCAGAAGTGCGGACGGCCCGTCCCGAAACGCGCGAAGAGATTGTCGACGTCAGGCGTGCCGGGCGCGCTGAAGGTGAGCCAATGCGTCTCGAAGCCCTGGGGCTTGAGCACGCTGTCGACGAACCGCAGCGCTCCCCCTTCATGCGGCGTTACCGACGGGCAGCGCAGCAGCGCCTGAAGAAGCGGAACGGGGTCCTTGGCCATCAGAGGGTCAGCGGGTCAGGCCCGTATCGATTGGGGCCCTCCGTGCCAGGCAAGCAGCCGAGTTCGACGAGAATCCACACTGCGCCGATGAAAGGCACGAGGATGATGAGCGACCACCACCCCGATTTGTCTCTGTCGTGCCATCGCTTCGCCCACACCGCTAGGCTCGCAAAGGCGAGCGCAAGGCCGATCGCCACCCAGATGAGCCATGCCACCGGTCCCATGACGGGAAAGATCTCTCCCTGCGCATATTGCGCGCCGAAAAGCACCGAGATCACGATGTTGGTGATGAGCGACAGGACCCAGAGAGCGATCGAGCCCGCCCAGAATTTTGCTCTGTTGATGCGCCCCTCGAAACTCGTGAACAGCCATTGCCAGTCCATGTACCCTCCGCTCGGGTTAGTCTCGCAAAAGTTCGTTGATCGATGTCTTGGCCCGCGTCTTCTCGTCCACGCGCTTGACGATCACGGCGCAATAAAGGCTGGGCGAGGGCTCATTGCCGGTGGGCCGCCCCGGCAAGCTTCCCGACACGACCACCGAATAGGGCGGCACGCGTCCCATGAACACCTCACCCGTCGCCCGGTCCACGACTTTCGTCGAAGCGCCGATGAACACGCCCATCGAGATCACCGAGCCTTCGCCGACCACGACGCCTTCCACCACCTCGGAACGCGCGCCGATGAAGCAATTGTCCTCGATGATCGTCGGCCCCGCCTGCAAGGGTTCGAGCACGCCGCCGATGCCGGCCCCGCCCGACAGATGCACGTTCTTGCCGATCTGGGCGCAGGAACCCACCGTCGCCCAAGTGTCGACCATCGTTCCCTCATCGACATAGGCGCCGAGATTGACGAACGACGGCATGAGGATGACGCCAGGGGCGATATAGGCCGAGTGCCTGACGATGCAGTTCGGCACCGCGCGAAACCCGGCCTTTCGGAACTGCGCCGCCGTCCAGCCTTCGAATTTCGAGGGCACCTTGTCGAACCACTTGGCCTTGCCCGGTCCCCCGCCGATGACGCTCATGTCGTTGAGCCGGAAGGAAAGGAGCACCGCCTTCTTGAGCCACTGGTTGACCCGCCACTCTCCGCCGGCCTTCTCCGCCACGCGCAAGTTCCCCCGATCGAGGAGCGCCAGCGCTTCCTCGACCGCGCGAGGCACCTTGCCCTTCGTTTTGGGCGTAATCGTCGCGCGCTCCTCGAAGGCCTGATCGATGACGGACTGAAGCTCGGCTGTCTTCATGCGGTCGTTTCTCGCGCGGCAGAGGGCAGGGTATGGACGATTTCGCTTAAGAACCCTGGCAGATCCTGCGTCACATGATCGATGAAGGCGCTTTTCAGCGGGTCGCCCGATCGCGAATTGACGATGCCGGCATCGACATTGTCGGGCGACTCCACGAGCACCGTCGTCATGCCGAGCTCATGCGGCAGCTCGAGATTCCTGGCGATGTCTTCGAACATGGCCGCCCGTTTCGGCGCAATGCCCGTTCGCTGCACGAATTTGAGATAGGGCTCGCGTTGCGGCTTCGGCACGAAGCCGCAATGCACGATGTCGAACACGTCTTCGACGAGCGATGTGATGCCGAGCCTGTCGAGGACCTTCTGCGCATGCGCCGAGGTGCCATTGGTGAACACAAGCTTGCGTCCCGGCAGCCTTTCCAGCGCTTGCGCCAGGCCCGGGCAGGCGGCGACGGGAGAATGGTCGATGTCGTGCACATAGTCGAGAAAGGCGTGCGGCTCTATGCCATAGACGGTCATGAGCCCGCGCAGCGTGGTCCCATGCTCGTAGAAGAAGGTTTTCTGCAGCCGCTTGGCTTCCACCTTGTCGATCTTGAGCATCCTGGCGATGAACTCGGCCATTCGCCGGTCGATCTGCTCGAACAGCCTGCAGGAGGAGGGGTAAAGCGTATTGTCGAGATCGAACACCCAGGTATCGATCGTGTCGAACCCGCGGCTCATTGTCCGGTCCTCGAGATGCGCGTCCCCAGCCCGTGCGGCGTGAACAATTCAAGCAGCACGCAATGCGGCACGCGCCCATCGACGATGACGACGCCCTCGACGCCGCCTTCGACGACGCTGACGCAGCTCTCGACCTTCGGGATCATGCCGCCGGTGATGGTGCCGTCCGCGATGAGCCGCGGCACGTCTGCGAGCGTCAATTCCTCGATCAGCTGCTTGTTCCTGTCGAGCACGCCGGCGACGTCGGTGAGAAGCAGCAGCCGCTTCGCCTTCATGGCGATGGCGATGGCGCCGGCCGCGGTATCAGCGTTGACATTATACGTCTCTCCGTCCTGGCCGAGCCCGATCGGCGCCACGACCGGGATGGCATCGCTCTGGATGATCGTGTTGAGCAGGCCCGGATTGACCGAATGCGGTTCGCCCACGAAGCCGAAATCGAGCGTCTTGGTTGTTCCCGTTTGCGGGTCCGTCTTCGTCCTGCTCATCCGCTCGGCGATCAGAAGCTTGCCGTCCTTGCCCGAGATTCCCACGGCTTTGCCGCCTGCCTGCTGAATGCTGTTGACGATGCTCTTGTTGATCGATCCGGCAAGCACCATCTCGACCACTTCCATCGTCGCCTTGTCCGTCACCCTGAGGCCATCGACGAAGTCCGACTTCACCTGCAGCTTGTCGAGCATGCGGTTGATCTGCGGCCCGCCGCCATGCACGACGATGGGGTTGATCCCGCATTGCTTGAGCAGCACCACGTCGCTGGCGAAGCGCCGGGCGAGGCCTGGCTCCACCATGGCGTGACCGCCATATTTGACCACCACCGCTTCCTCGTCGTAGCGCTGCATGAAGGGCAGGGCCTCGGAAAGGATCCGGGCGGTGTCGGCGATGGAGACCTGGTCTGCCGCGCTGTCCATCTTCTGAACGATGTCTCCGAAAGAAAAGATGCGCTCGCTTATAGCGGAAGCGCGGCGGAAGAAAAGACCGCCGGTGCCGGCCTCAACCGGCGAGTTTCGCAAGCTCCGCTCTGAGCTCCGCAATGCCGGCGCCGGTTTTGCTCGACGTAACGATGATTTCGGGATGCGCCGCGGGCCGCTTCCTCATCTCTTCCTCGACGCCTGTGCGCACACGGGCGAGCTCCGCCTGCGAGCATTTGTCCGTCTTGGTCAATATTGCCTGATAGCTCACCGCCGACTCATCGAGCAGGTCCATCGTGTCGCGGTCGGGCGGCTTCAGCCCGTGGCGTGCATCGATGAGGATGAACACCCGGCGCAGACCGGGCCGGCCCTTGAGATAGCTGCGGATCAGCCGCTGCCAGCGGCTCACCGCCGCCTTCTCCGCCTTGGCATAGCCATATCCCGGCATGTCGACCAGAGCGAGCCTGCCTTCGTCCGCGATGAAGTAGTTGAGTTCCCTTGTGCGCCCCGGCGTGTTCGATGCGCGCGCCAGATCATGCCGCCCTGCGATCGCATTGATCAGCGATGACTTGCCCACATTCGAGCGTCCGCCGAACGCCACTTCGGCGGGAAAGGCCTGCGGAAGCTGCTCGAGCTTGGCGACGCCCATGAGAAAGCTGACCGGGCCTGCGAACAGCTTGCGTCCCGCTTCGATGAGCGCTTGGCTCTCACTCTCCTGCCTGTCGCTCATGGGTGGAGGAGGGGCGATTGAGGAAGGGCAGGCTCGATCTGACATTGCCGATGAAGTCCACCTCCACCCCCTGCCGCTTCATGATGACCGCCTGCTGGATGATCGACAGCATGTTGTTCCACGCCCAATAGATGACGAGTCCGGCCGGAAAGCTCGCCAGCATGAAGGTGAAGATGAACGGCATCCAGTTGAACAGCTTCGCCTGGATCGGATCCGGCGGCGTCGGGTTGAGCCGCATCTGGAGCCACATGGTTATGCCCATGAGGATGGGCCAGATGCCGAGCATCAGAATGTGCGGCGGCTGCCAGGGAATGAGACCGAAGAGATTGAAGAGGCTCGTGGGGTCCGGTGCCGAGAGATCGTGGATCCAGCCATAGAAGGGTGCATGGCGCAATTCGATCGTCGTCAGGATCACCTTGTAGATGGCAAAGAAGATCGGAATCTGGACAACGATGGGAAGGCACCCCGACATGGGCGAGACCTTTTCCTTCTTGTAGAGCTCCATCATGGCCTGCTGCATCTTCATG
>DATBMX010000491.1:0-12061 GCA_036554625.1 Aestuariivirgaceae bacterium | reverse complement strand
GGTGATGCGCTGCGTTGAAAGGACCAGGAAGGCTTCGCGGAAGGAGCCTTCGTCAAAATCCGGTTCGGCGGATTCGCGATAGGCGCAGTAGTAGCCGAGAAGATCGCTCGCGACTTCTTGGGGCACGAACACGCGGGCATCCTGGAGGAGCGAGGCGAGGTCATAGGCCGGATGACCCATGAGGGCATCCTGCGTGTCGATCAGGCCGACGCGCGCCGTGTCCTGGCGGTCGGGAAGCCAGATCAGATTGGGGGAGTGATAGTCCCTGAGCGTCCAGACTGGACGGTCGATGTCGAGCTTGGGCCAAAGACTGCGCCAAGCAGCGAGAAACTGCTGACGCGCCGCGTCCGGCGCCGGCGCGCCACGGGCAAGAGGCCAGAACCAGTCGACCAGAAGCTCGGCTTCGATCTCCAGGGCCTGTCGATCATAGGAAGGAAGCCGATGGATTTCGCCATTGCCCAGATCGATGGTGTCGGGCCAGGTCTCGCGCGCCATGTCGGCGAGAAGCTTGGTGGCGGCCGCCATCGGCTCCGACATGGGCTTGCCGGCGTTGGCCATGCGGCCATAGACGAGGTCGCCCAGATCCTCGATGACGAGAAAGCCCTGCTCGATATCGGAGGCCAAAATATCGGGGGCGGAATGGCCGCGGGCGTGCAGGGCGGTGTTGAGGGCGACGACGGCGCGAATGTCCTCGGCCAGATGGGCGATGGCGCTGTAGGGTTTTCCGTTGCGCACCGGAGGCCCGTCGGGGCGACGCGGCATGTCCATGAGAACGGCACGGCGGGGGCCCAAGCGCAAGCGCTCGTAGCGGCGGGTGGAGGCATCGCCCTCGAAGAAACGGCGCTCCGCCTTGGCCCAGTCGGTGCGGTCGAGAAATTCCCGCAATGCCTCCAGGCGCTCAAGCCGCATGGCCCAGTCGCCGCAGCCTGCGAGTTCTGCGCGCCTCGCCACATCATCGCTGGTGAGGACGATCTCAAGACGGTCGCCCCGGATTGCGTCGGCCAAGAGCTCCGGCCATTCCACGAGGACTGCATGATCATGCAGGAGATCATCCAATCCGAGCTCGACAAGCTCAGCGGCCGCGCGCACGCGGTAAAGATCGACATGGGCAAGGCGGATGCGGCCTGCATCATAGGTCTGGACGAGGCTAAAGGTGGGGCTTGGCGCCTCAAGCTCCGGATCGCCGGCAATGGCGCGAATGAAGCCGCGGGCGAGCGTCGTCTTGCCGGAACCAAGATCGCCCTTGAGCAGGATCAGATCGCCCGGCCTTGCGCAGAGAGACAATTCCTCACCCAGCGCCATGGCGGCGGCCTCATCGGGAAGTGAGCGAAGGACAGCGAAGGACTGCATGGAGACAAACAGGCTTCAGGCGGTTGCGTTCAAGAGGCCTGGCGAATACGGCTCGATTCCGCCTGGGCGCGCCTTACGGATTTACCCCCGGCGGCCGGTCCGTCAATGGGAAAACGGCAGATGACCGTGGTGCCCTTGTCGACCTTGGAGAGGAGCGACACATGGCCGCCGTGGAGCTCGACAAAGCTCTTGACGATGGCAAGACCGAGGCCGGGGCCGCGATGTCCCCCGCTCGTGGGACGCGACTGGAAGCGCTCGAAGACCTGTTTCTGGAATTCGGGCTCGATGCCCTTCCCCGTGTCGGAGACCCACAGAAGCATCGTGTCGCCGTCGCGCCGCGCGCCCATAAGTATCTCGTCGCCGGCAGCCGAGAAACCGATGGCGTTTGACAGGAGGTTGGACAGGATCTGGCGCACGCGCTTCTCGTCGCCGATGAATTCCGAGACATTGTCGGCAATCTCGACGCGCAAGGTCAGGTCGCGCTTGGCAATGGCGTCGGCCATGGCGCGGGCGGCATGCTCCATGGTGTCGGCGACGGGAATCGGCTTGAGCTTCAGTTCCATGGCGCCGGCGTCGATCGTGGTCAGGTCGAGAATGGCGTCGATGATCTCGAGGAGATCGTTGGAGGATTCCTGTATGTGGCGGAGATATTCATGCTGCTTCTGCTGAAGGTCGCCGGCGATACCCAAAGTCATGCCCTGCGCAAATCCGATGATGTTGGTCAAGGGCGTGCGCAGCTCGTAGGACACGTTGGAGAGGAAGTTGGTCTTGAGACGATCGGCCGCTTCCAGCGCTTCGGCGCGCTCGCGCAGAGCATTTTCGATGCGCGTCGTATCGGTGACGTCCATGTAGGTGAGCAGCGTGTTGCCATCGGGCAGCGGCACCGACGTTGCCTGCAGGACCATGCCGTCGGGTCGCGCGATGCGTTCCTTGAAGGCCTCGCGGCTCGTGTCGAATGAGGTGACGGCATATTTGAGATCGTCCCACATGGGGCTGTCGAAAAGGGCGCGCGAGCGCCTGATGATGGCATCGATATGGGGGTGCTCGTCGAGAAGGTCGGAAGGGAGCGACCACAATCTCGCGAAGGTCGGATTGTACAGGCGCAGGCGACCGTCAGTGCCGAAGAGGGCGACACCTTCGTGGAGATTGTCGAGTGTCTCGCGCTGCACCCCGATGAGCTCGTTGTAACGGCTCTCCAGCCTTATCTTCTCGGTAACATTCTCATAGAGATATGTGACGCCGCCGAAGGGGTGCTGCTCGCAAATGACGCGGAGAGACTGGCCATCCGGCAGATGCCACCAATTCTCGCGTGTCTCGAGAGTGGTGTATGCGTTGAGCTGGCGCGCTTTCCAGTCGCGGTAATTGGCCTGCTCGGGAAGCTTGCGCCTGCCGCGGAGGAGGTCGAGGATCTCGCCGTCGCTCGGATGGGAGTCGAGCCAGGCGGGCTCGAGATCCCAAAGCTCGACATAAGACGAGTTGTAGAAGCGCAGCTTCTGGTCGGGCCCGAAGATGGCAATGGCGGTGGCGATCTTGTCCAAGGTGTTGGCATGCGCGCGGATGTGGCGCTTCAGCTCCTTTTGCGATTCCTCGAGCGCGGTGACATCGACGGCGTAGCCGGCCGAGCCCTCGGCGAGTTCAACGCGGTAAATATCCAGCGCGCGCTTGGCGCCGTCGATCACAGCATGGGCGCGGGCGCGAGGCACTTCAGCCTGTTCTGCCGCGAATTCGAGAGACGCGGGGGGCACGAGCTCGATACCGTCGGCGACCGCCTTGTCGATCTCCGCGATATCGACGGCCTTCAGGTAGGCGCGGTTCACCCAGATGAGGCGGTCTTGCTGATCCTTGAGCCAGACCGGGCAAGGGGCGCCGTCGAGAATGGCGCTCAGCCTTTCCACCTGCTTCGACAATTTGCGAACGTCATGGGCAAGTTCGGTAATGTGGCGGCGCTCGCCGGACAGGGGCCGCAAGCGCAGAGTGGCCAATTGCCCGGCGGCGCGGCCATCGGCCTCGATGAGCTCGTTCGCCTTGGTGCGGATGCCGATGTTGAAGGCGACGCCCGTCTGCTGGAGGGAGGCGAGAGCGGTGGCGAGGGCGGATGCCGATTCCAGCTCCAGCCATGAGGGGAAGTCGAGGAGCGCCTGATGGGAGGCGGGAACGCGAGCGGTGTCGCGCATGTCACCGATGATGCGGTCGGGCTCACGGCCAGGCTTTCGCCAGATGAACAGCAGATGCGGCTCGGCCTTGAGCGCGGCCTCGGCCTCGTTCAACTCGCCTTCGAGCTCGGCGATACGGCGCCGGGCCAATGCCTCATTGCGATTGTGGCGGCGAAAAACGGCAGCGAGCCACAATAGCAGCACAAGTGCCAAAATTGCTGCCGAGTAGAGCAGAGAATTCTCTTCGAAGCCGCGCGCCAAGACGTCGAGAAGCGGCCATGGCGCCGCGGCGAGAGCCCGCTCGGTGTTGAAGAACATGCCGGCAAGACCAAAGGCGCCGCAGCCGAGACGGCGGATAATGGCCGCAGCTTTTCCCCGACCGGCGAGCATGAGCCTCTTGCCGCTTCCCCCTGTTCAACGGATGTGAGAGAGACGCACTCACTTCGGCTTGGACGTCGAATCAGGCCGCCTGCCGCCTCTGGCGGTAATATTAGGGAAATTCGGCGGCGTCTGCCATCGGCTTGACCGACAAGCCCGCTGATTTGCATGCAAGTGTGGCTTCTTGGGCCAGCAAATTGCGCGAAATGCGCTATTCGCGCGTCAGACACTAGTATCGATAGTGCTCCGGCTTGAAGGGGCCTTCCGGCTTCACGCCGATGTAGGCCGCCTGTTCGGGCTTTAGCTCGGTCAGCTCGACGCCCAGCTTGTCGAGGTGGAGACGGGCGACTTTCTCATCGAGATGCTTGGGCAGAACATAGACTTCGTTCCTGTATCTGTCGTGGTGCTTCCACAGCTCGATCTGGGCGAGAGTCTGATTGGTGAAGGACGCCGACATGACGAAGCTCGGATGGCCCATGGCATTGCCAAGGTTGACCAACCTTCCTTCCGAGAGAAGAACGATGCGTCGCCCCGAGGCGAATTCGATGATATCGACCTGCGGCTTGACATTGGTCCATTTGAGATTGCGCAGCGCGGCGACCTGAATCTCATTGTCGAAATGGCCGATGTTGCAGACGATCGCCATGTCCTTCATGCGGCGCATGTGATCAAGGGTAATGACGTCGCGGTTTCCGGTGGCGGTGACGAAGATATCGGCGTGGGAGACAATTTTGTCGAGGGTGCGCACCTCGAAACCCTCCATCGCCGCCTGGAGCGCACAGATGGGATCGATCTCGGTGACGACGACGCGCGCGCCCGAGCCGCGCAGAGACTGTGCCGAGCCCTTGCCGACATCGCCATAGCCGCACACAACGGCGAGCTTACCGGCAAGCATGACATCGGTGCCGCGGCGAATGGCGTCGACAAGCGATTCGCGGCAACCATATTTGTTGTCGAATTTGGATTTGGTCACGCTGTCATTGACGTTGATCGCGGGGAAAGGCAGACGGCCCTGGCGCTGAAGCTCGTAGAGGCGGTGAACGCCGGTGGTCGTCTCCTCGGTCACGCCGCGGATGCCGTCGCGTATCTTCGAAAACCAGCCGGGATGCGATGCGAGGCGGCGTTCGATGACGGCGAAGAGCGCCTGCTCCTCCTCACTGGAAGGATTGGCGATGAGCGAGCGATCGGATTCGGCGCGGGCGCCGAGAAGGACGAGCAAAGTCGCATCGCCGCCGTCGTCGAGAATCATGTTGGTGGGCGCGCCGTCGGGCCAGTCGAAGGTCTTGTCGCAAAATTCCCAATATTGCTCAAGTGTCTCGCCCTTGAAGGCGAAGACGGGAATGCCTCGGGCGGCGATGGCGGCGGCGGCATGGTCCTGGGTAGAGAAGATGTTGCACGACGCCCATCGCAGCTGAGCGCCGAGATGAACCAGCGTCTCGATGAGGACGGCGGTCTGGATGGTCATGTGCAGGGAACCGGTGATGCGCGCGCCCGCCAGAGGCTTCTCGGCACCGAACTCCTCGCGCAGCGACATGAGGCCCGGCATCTCGATCTCGGCCATGGCGATTTCCTTGCGGCCCCAATCGGCAAGGCGAATGTCGGCGACGTGATAGTCGGTGAACTTCGTCATCGTGAGGGTTTCCCTGCTGGCAATGGGGTTTGGCTGGCGGGGTTGAGCCTATATCAGCCTCACCCCCGCGTCGCAAGAAGACATAAAGAAATCTTTATGTTATGACGCAGGAATGACTATGCGACTAGTCTTCGCCAAAGCGGTCGAGGATGAGCCGCGAGAGCGCCTCGACGGCACGGTCGGCGTCGGGTCCCGTGGCCTCGATGAGAATGGTCGAGCCGCGCTGTGCTGCAAGCATCATGAGCCCCATGATGGAGGTGGCGGGCACGGTCTGGCCGTCGCGCGTGACCGTGATGTCGGCCTCGAAGCCTTCGGCGCATTTGACGAATTTGGCGGAGGCGCGGGCATGGAGCCCGCGGGTGTTGACGATCTCGATCACGCGGCTGGCGAGGGGAGTGTCGGCCTTGCTCATCATCCCCGCGCCGCAGCCATGTTCAGGCGCCGAGAATCTGACTGGCGACGCTGATGTATTTGCGCCCCGCTTCCTGAGCCAGGTTGACGGCCTCCTTCAGAGGCGTGTCGTCGCGCACGCGCGCGAGCTTGATGAGCATGGGCAAATTGACGCCTGCCAGCACCTCGACCTCGCCGTGGTTGAGAGCGGAGATGGCAAGGTTCGACGGCGTGCCGCCGAACATGTCGGTCAAGATGATGACGCCCTGGCCGTTGCTGACATGATGAACCGCATCCATGATGTCCTGCCTGCATCCCTCGATATTGTCCTCAGGCCCTATGGAGACCGTGGCGATCTTTTCCTGCGGTCCGACGACATGCTCAAGGGCTGAACGAAACTCGTCGGCCAAGCGGCCGTGAGCAACGATGACGAGACCGATCATTTGCGTGATCTTTTCTCCGGATGAGGCATTGAAGCCCTGCGCCAGCCTGTGTGAGGGCGCATGGGGCACCTCCTAATACCGGGCGGTGGATATCACACCCGGCTCATGCACCGAAAGGGCGTCAAGTGCGGCTCTAACGCGCGCCGGTGCGGAGGCGCGTCCGGGATCCAAGCGGATGTGAGGGCATTTAACATCAAGGATTTCGCCAACCAGATCAGAAGGTTCGGGCAGGCGCTCGATCTCGGCCTCGGGACTGAGGGTGACGAGAAGGTGAAGCGTGCTTGAGCGGCGATAGGGAAGTTTCAGAATGCCCAAACCGCGTATTTCCAAGAGGCCTTTCAACCGGTCGGGCGCCTCGGCGACAAGCCGGCCGCCGGCACTTCGAACGATCACCTGGTCATCGGCGACGAGCACGGCCAGGCGCGCGGCGGTCCCGGCGAGACCCCTGCCCGGCTGGTCGATGAGGCGCAGGGCCAAATCCGACTTGCCTGCGCCCGATCTGCCCTGAATGAGGACGCCCCTGCCCTCGATGTCAACGCATGTGGCATGCAGGAGACGCGACAGGGACGCTTCATGACTCATCCTGCGGCTCCCAATCGGCGGCAAGGGCGGAGATGCGGACGATGAACATGGCGCCCACCACCGGGCGCTCGCCCCCCGTCTCGGGCAGCGGCCCATAGCGGTTCTCGGCCCAGATGCGGCCGCGGTGCGCTTCGACGATCTGTTTCGAGATGCTCAATCCCAAGCCCGAGTTCTTGCCGAAATAACCTTCCGGCCGGTCGGTGTAGAAGCGATCGAAGATCTTGTCGAGGTTCTCAGGCCGGATGCCGGGACCCTCGTCCTCGACCCTTAGTTCGACATCGCGGCGCGTGCGGCGCAGGCGGACGCGCACCTCGCTTCCGGGCCTCGTAAAGGAGCGCGCATTGTCGACAAGATTGCGCACGACCTGGCCCAAGCGATTGTCGTGGCCGAGGACGCGATAGGCGGTCTTCTCGTCCATGCCCTTGGGCAGCGGAGCCAGCTCGAGGCGAACTTCCGTGGAGCCGCGGGCGCGGGTTTCGTTGGCGAGGGAAATGACGGTGTCAAGCAGACGGCGGACGTCGACGGGATTGTTCCTGGCGCGCGCCAATTCGGCATCGAGGCGAGAGGCATCGGCGATGTCGGTGATCAACCGGTCGAGCCGCTTGACATCATCCTTGACGATGGCGGTCAAGCGATCGCGCTGCTCGGGCGTCTTGGCATAGGGGAGGGTCTCGACGGCGCTGCGCAGAGAGGTCAGCGGATTTTTGAGCTCGTGCGACACATCGGCGGCGAAGGCTTCGATGGCGTCGATGCGATTGTAAAGAGCATTGGTCATGTCGCGAAGCGAGCCCGAGAGATGGCCGATCTCGTCGCGGCGAGCGGTGAAATCGGGAATTTCGACGCGGTTGTTCACACCGCGGCGCACCCTTTCGGCGGCGGCCGAAAGGCGCCTGATCGGCTCGGCGATGGTGCCGGCGAGAAGGATCGAGAGAAGCATGGTGACGAGGACGGCGACGAGAAAGGTGAAGAGCACGATCTTGCGCTCGCCGCGCAGCACCTTGTCGATCTCGCCGCCGCGGGTGGAGAGGACGAGAGCGCCGAGCACGGCGCGGAATCGCTGAATGGGCACCGCGACGGAGACGATGATCTCGTTCTGATCATTGACCCTGACAATGGAGACCGAGGCGCCGTTCAGGGCGGCGGTCACTTCCGGAAAATCGCGGCCGTTTTCCAATCCGTACTCCGATTGGCGCGGGTAATCATTCCGAAACAGCCAATTGTTGAACCTGCGCCACAGGCCCAAGTAATCGCCGCGCGAGCTCAGCGGCGGCAATTCGCTTTGCACGATGTCGCCGCGCGAATAGAAGCCGCGGCTGTCGACGACCAAAAGCCCGTCGCGATCGTAGATGCGGCCGCGGATATCGGCGGTGGACAAGAGGCGGCGAAGGACGGGGCCGGCGCGCTCGGGGTTGATGGGAAAATCGAGGCCCGACAGCTCATCAAGGGGCGGCGAGGGACGCTGCTCCATGAGCCGATCGGGGTCGATGACGATCGAATCCGTGTCGACGGAGGCGGCGGACGCGATTGCGGCGGCGACGATCTGGCCCTGCGTCAAAAGGCTTTGCACGCGCGCGTCGATCAGGCCCTGGCGGAACTGATTGAAGTAGAGAATGCCGGAGACGAGAATGATCAGCCCGGCGATATTGAGAAACACGATGCGGCTCGTCAGCCGCGCCGGCGTCAGGCGGGCGAGCCAGCGGCGGTCATAGGCGAACTGGCCGGAATCTCCCGCAGCGGTGGAATCGTCCTGCTCCACCCGCTCGCGCATTTCAACATTAGCGACCATGGAAGATCATAGCGTGACGGGCGGCGTGGCCCCGCCGCGCGCTTAGGTTTCCTTGAACCGATAGCCGACTCCATAGAGAGTTTCGATGGCTTCGAAGCTATCGTCAACCTGTTTGAATTTCTTGCGCAGACGCTTGATATGGCTGTCTATGGTGCGGTCGTCGACATAGACCTGATCGTCATAGGCGGCATCCATCAGCGCGTCGCGGCTCTTCACGATGCCCGGGCGCTGGGCAAGAGCCTGCAGAATCAGAAACTCCGTCACGGTGAGGGTGACGGGCTTGCCGTCCCAGGTGCAGGCGTGGCGATCGGGATCCATGACGAGCTTGCCGCGCTCGATGGTCTTGTTCATCTCGATGACCGGCGCTGAGCCATCCTTGGGCACGACCCGGCGCAAGACGGCCTTGACGCGCTCGACGAGCAAGCGCTGGGAGAAAGGTTTGCGAATGAAATCATCGGCGCCCATCTTGAGGCCGAACAATTCATCGATTTCGTCGTCCTTCGACGTGAGAAAGATGACCGGCATGTCGGTGCGCTGGCGAAGGCGGCGCAAGAGTTCCATTCCGTCCATGCGCGGCATCTTGATGTCGAAAATCCCCATGTCGGGAGGATTGTCCTGAATGCCCTGCAGGGCAGCGACGCCGTCGGTGTAGCTTTGCGTCTGATAGCCCTCCGCCTCGAGCACGATGCTAACCGAGGTGAGGATGTTGCGATCGTCGTCGACCAGTGCAATGACCGGCATGCGTTTTTGGCCCATTTCCAGTTGTCCCTTTTGGCGCTCTAACCGGCGAGTTGGGGTAAAATGTGGCGAAGAGCCTACAACCGAACGGAGTGGATCGCCATGAATTCCACAGAAAAAAGACGCCTCGAAAGTGCGACGGCTGAGGTGCGAGGGCTCATCGCCAGCGCGCGAATGGCAACGCTTGCGAGCCTGATGGAGGGAACCGGCGACCCTTATGCCTCGCTCGTCAATGTGGCAAGCCATGAGGGCGCGCCCGTGATGCTGCTGTCGCGGCTCGCCTGGCACACGCGCAACATATCTCGCGACAGCCGCGCCTGCCTTCTCATCGCTGCAGCCCTGCCCGGTCCCGACGCTCTTGCGGCACCGCGGGTCAGCCTGATCGGGCATGTGCGCGCCGACAATGACGAGCGGTTGCGGGAAACCTATCTCACGCTCCATCCCCATTCGCGCTCCTACGCCGATTTCGCCGATTTCACGTATTTCCGCCTCAACGTGGAAACAGCCCATTATGTTGCCGGCTTTGGCCAAATCATCACCATCGAAAAGCCGCAGTTGCACGGCCAAGCCGTTGAACGCCGCTAATCTTCCCTGTATAGCAACCGTCTTCCATCCGGGCGATTTGTCGCGCCCGCCAGCAAGGCCATCTGTACCGCGGGAATTTTGCATTGATATTCGGGACTTCGGGAGCCTAAGGCCCCAAAAACAGTTAACGCATAGCACGCGCCCATCCTTTAGGAACTGCGATTGTCCAGCTTCAACGTGACCTCCCCCGCCGATGCGCTCGCAAGGAGCAAGAAAAACACCGCCATGGATTGCAGCCCCGTGGGCGAAGGCTTCGCCGGCGAGGTGCAGTGGAACGCATCGGCTGCGCAGCTCTATGAGACGGCGGTCGCGAAGGGCGAAGGATGTGCCGCGTCGGGGGGCGGCCTTGCCGTGGTCACAACGCCGCATACGGGACGATCGCCAGCCGACAAGTTCATTCTGTGCGATGCGGCAGCCGAGAATTCGATCTGGTGGGAGTCCGTAAAGCCCATAGCGCCTGAGTCTTTCACGCGGCTGAAGGAGGATGCGTTCGCGGCCGCCGCGAAACTCAAGCAGATCTTCGTGCAGGACCTCTATGCCGGGGCCGATCCAGGCCATCGCTTGTCGGTGCGCGTCCTCACCGAATTCGCGTGGCATGCGCTGTTCATCCGCCATCTGATGATCAGGCCACCCTTGTCGGGGCTCTCCGATTTCTCGCCGCAGCTCACCATTCTCGACGTGCCAAGCTTCAAGGCGGATCCCGCCCGCCACGGCGTGAGGTCGCCAGCGGTGATCGCCTGCGACCTCACGCAAGGGCTCGTGATCATTGGCGGCACGTCCTATGCGGGTGAAATGAAGAAATCCGTGTTCACGGTTCTCAACCACCTGCTGCCCGAGCGGCAGGTCATGCCCATGCACTGCTCGGCCAATGTGGGAAAAGGCGGCGACACGGCGCTCTTCTTTGGCCTTTCGGGCACGGGAAAGACGACGCTCTCCGCCGATCCCGAGCGCAGCCTGATCGGCGACGACGAGCATGGCTGGTCGGAAAACGGCGTCTTCAATTTCGAGGGCGGCTGCTATGCCAAGGTCATCCGCCTGTCGCAGGCTGAGGAGCCGGCGATCTTCTCGGCGGCGCACCGGTTTGCGACGGTGCTCGAGAACGTAACGCTCGACCCCATCACGCGCGAGCCTGATTTTGCCGATGGATCGCTCACCGAGAACACGCGCGCCGCCTATCCGCTCGACTATATCGCGAATGCATCGAAAACGGGGCTGGCGGGGCACCCGAGCAACATCATCATGCTCACCGCCGATGCGTTCGGCGTGATGCCGCCGATCGCGCGGCTCTCTGCCTCGCAGGCGATGTATCACTTCCTCTCCGGCTACACGGCGAAGGTGGCAGGGACGGAGAAGGGCGTCACCGAGCCGCAGGCCACGTTCTCCGCCTGCTTCGGGGCGCCCTTCATGCCGCGCCATCCGGCGATCTATGGCAATCTTCTGCGCCGGCTCATCGCCAAGCATGAGGTGACCTGCTGGCTGGTGAACACGGGATGGACAGGCGGACCCTATGGCACGGGGCGAAGAATGCCCATCGCCGCAACGCGCGGCCTCCTGGCCGAGGCGCTCGAGGGACGGCTCGGGCGGTCGCGGATGAGGATCGATCCATGGTTCGGCTTCGAGGTGCCGGTCGAAGCGGCAGGCATCGAGCCGCGCCTTCTTTGGCCGCGCGACACATGGGCGGACAAGAGCGCCTATGATGCTCAGGCGCAAAAGCTCGCCCAGCTGTTCACGCGAAATTTCGCACCCTTCGAGGCGCATGTGGACAGCGCGGTGAGAGCGGCAGCGCCGAAGGTCGCGGCCAAGGCACGTTGAGCTGCGCGGCCACGCCGAAACTCCGGTCAGCTCTTTCGGGAGCCTCCGGGCGAAGGAGAGTGGAGCGCGAGACGCGCTGCATCTTATATTTAGTGGCAACGCATTCGCGCTCCACCGGCGATTTCTGTCCGGCCGCACACACATTCCCTAACGTCTCTCAGACATAGGCCCTGAGAGGTTTCGGTGATCTCCCGCGGGGGAGGCAGAGCCGCTG
>DATBMX010000475.1:0-1902 GCA_036554625.1 Aestuariivirgaceae bacterium | reverse complement strand
GCTCCGGCAGCAAAGCCAGCCGCGCCAGCAGCGCCCCAACCGGCGCCGCGACCGATGGCGCAGCCTGCGATAACAACGCCCGCGGCTCCGAAGCCTGCCGCCCCCATGGGCGGTGGGGGAATGCCGCCGCGACCTGCCGGCGGCGGCATGGCCACGCCAGGGCCATCCTCGGGTGGCGGCATGCCAAGCTCAAGCCCAAGCCCAAGTGCGCAGCCTTACCGGCCGTCCTGGGCAAGAGACGACGACGACATGTAGTTGCAAGGGGAGGGCGGCCTCGCGGCGGCCCTTCCCTTACAGTCATTCGCTCTCGCCGATGAGGCCGCCAAGGTTCAGCCGCTCCATGCCGTCGAGCCAATGCTCGGCGAGCAGAGGGTGGTCGAGCAGGTAGTTTTCGGTGGGCACCTCGCGGCGCTCGAAGGCGCGCGCCACGAGGTCGTTCCACTCCTCAGGCTCAGCGTCGCCGCGGCCGAGCCACATCAAGGCCACGAGCTCGGCCCGTTGGCGGGGTGTCAGCCCCTGAATCTCCTCGATCACCTCCTCGCGGCTCAGATCTCCCGCCTCTTCCTGCAGCGCGCCGGGCGTCATCTCGTCATCGATGGGATTGGAGCCGTCGTCGGGGAGGTCGGTTTCCTCCTTGGCCATGAAGGATCGCACCTTGACGATGAGGTGACGGAGATAGTCTGGGTTGATGGAAAGCTCGGCCATATAGCCTTCACTCCGGTTTGACGCTCGCAGAAATTATGTCCTATTCGCGGCCGCTACTAGCCTAGCCTGTCCCGCCGCGGGCTCCTAACATCACGAGGCTCGAATGTCGTTCGTTTCAGCTTTGATCCAGCCTGGCCATTGGCCCTATGTCGCGCCGATCATCCTGCTCTTCTGCTCGAACCTATTCATGACCTTGGCGTGGTACGGCCATCTCAAATTCAAGGCGGTGTCGCTCGTGGTCGTGGTGCTGGTGAGTTGGGGCATCGCCTTCGTGGAATATTGTTTCGCGGTGCCAGCCAACAGGATCGGCAGCGCGGTTTATTCGCCGGCTGAGCTCAAGACGATCCAGGAGGTGATTACGCTGATCGTGTTCGCGGGCTTCACCGCGATCTATTTCGACGAGCCCTTGAGCTGGACGCAAGCTGCAGGCTTTGCTCTGATCGCTCTCGGCGCTGCTCTGGTATTCCATGGCCAGTCTTAAGCAAGGCGGCCGCTCCGATCTCCGGACGGCCGATGCCGCCCGGAGTATCGCGCCGGAACTACACGCCCCGGAAGACGTTTCCCACCGCCAGGATGATATAGGCGATGATGGCAACCCAGAAGGCATTGGCGCTGACCAAGGGAATTGCGACGAACGTGCCAATGATGGCGAGCACCGCCAAAATCAGCGAAATGACGAAAACCGCGGTGGTCGGCGGTGACAAATTCATCTCCAGCCCTCCCTCTTATTGACGGGCGAAATGTAATCGTTTTCTGTCAAAAAGCGAGGCGCTTGGCCTGCTTGCGCACAGGCCGGACGCGCTGAGGTAGCTTGTCTGGGCACAACGGAGGAGAGAAGCGATGCGTCCCATCATGCGATTGATCCTCGGGCTTTGTGCTCTCGCCGTGATCTTGGCGGGCGTCGCGCTTGCGCTTCCCGGACACGTGACGGTGGCGCGGTCGGTGGTGATCAATGCGCCCGAGGTCGCAATCTTCCCCTACCTCAACAATCTGCATCGCTTCGGCGACTGGTCGCCATGGTCGGCGCGCGATCCGCAACTCACCGTCGCCTATTCAGGTCCCGAGCAAGGCAAGGGTGCCAAGGTTGAATGGACGAGCAGCAAGCCGTCCGTCGGCGCCGGCAGCATGGAAATCGTCGAAAGCAATCCAAATCGGCATATCGATCTTGCGGTGAGCTTCAACGGCTTGGATGGAACG
>DATBMX010000459.1:0-11766 GCA_036554625.1 Aestuariivirgaceae bacterium | reverse complement strand
TCTCGAGAAAAAAGGCGTGCTCAGGAATGTCAGTCTTGCCGCCATCCGGGGTCCGAAACTTGCCCACAACGTGCCGCGGCCCTTGACCGTGCACTCCGCCAAGCGCCTGTGCGATGAGGATGTGGGCGGCGCCGATCAGCCGCAATGGGTCGCCGCTCGCGACCGCGCCGTGCTTCTTCTCCTCTATTGCTGCGGCCTGCGCATTTCCGAGGCCTTGAGTCTCAACCGTCGCGATGCGCCGCTCGACAGCGATATGCTTTCGGTGCTGGGCAAGGGCGGCAAGACTCGCATTGTGCCCATTCTGCCGCTGGTTCAGGCAGCCGTCCGGCAATATCTCGATCTTTGTCCCGTGCCGCCTGGCCCTGCCGACCCCCTGTTCATCGGCGTCAAGGGCAGGAGACTCAAGCCCCGCATCATCCAGCTGTTGATCGCACGCCTGCGCTCCGCCTTGGGCCTCCCCGACAACGCCACGCCTCATGCGCTGCGCCACAGCTTTGCCACCCATCTCTTGAGCTCCGGCGCAGATCTGCGCTCGATCCAGGAGCTCCTCGGCCACGCGAGCCTCTCCACCACGCAGATCTACACCGAGGTTGACCGCCGCCATCTGATCGAGCAGTACAGGAAGGCTCACCCCCGCGCTTAAGTCGACGGACTCATTCCCTGATGCCATCGCCAGCTCGAGTTCCAAGCGATGACGCTCTGCCCTCGCGTGTTTCCGTCGCCGTCATCGGCGGCGGCATCGTCGGCTGCGCTACGGCGCTCGAACTTGCCGAACGCGGCGTCGATGTCGCCCTCTTCGAAAAAGCCGAGATCGCCTGCGAACAGTCGAGCCGCAATTGGGGCTGGTGCCGGCAGATGGGACGCGATCCGCGCGAGATTCCGCTGATCGTTGAATCGATGAAGCTCTGGCGCGACATGAACCTCCGCATAGAGGCGGAGACGGGCTTCCGCCAGTGCGGCATCATCTATCTGCTCGCGACGGATGCTGAGATGGAAGCGCGGTCGCGATGGCATGACGCCTATGCCAGACCTCATGGCCTGCCGATCCATCCGCTTTCCGCCGCGGAGACCGAGGCGCTGCAGCCCGGTGCGACGGTGAACTGGAAGGGCGCCCTCCATTCGCCCGAGGACGGCCGCGCCGAGCCGGATCTCGCAACCTCCGCCATGGCCTCAGCTGCGCGGCGAAAGGGCGCGAGGGTCTTCACCCGCTGCGCCGTGCGAGGCCTCGAGACTTCGGCCGGCCGCGTGAGTTCGATCGTCACCGAGAAAGGGGCAGTGGCCTGTGCGGCGGTGGTGCTTGCCGCCGGCGCCTGGTCGCGAATCTTCCTCGGCAATCTCGGCATGGGCTTTCCCCAGCTCACCGTCGTCAATTCCGTCATGCGCTCGAAGCCGCTTGAAACCGGCATTGATCGCACGGCGTCGGGCGACAAATTCGCCTTCCGCAAGCGACTCGACGGCGGCTACACCATCGCCCACCGCCATCTGTCCGTCGCCGACATCGTGCCCGAAAGTTTTTCTCTCTTCTTCCGCTTTCTGCCGGCGCTGCTCCTGGACTGGAAAGGATTGAAGCTGCGCCTGGGCAACCGCTTCATCGAAGCAGCGAGGCTCAAGCGCCGCTGGTCCCTCGATGAGCAATCGCCATTCGAGATGGTTCGCGTGCTCGATCCCGAGCCGGTGAATGAGATTCTCGACGAAGCGCTCGCCAGTCTAAAATCCTCGCTTCCTGTCTTCGCGCCCCTCGAGATCGCAGAGCGCTGGGCCGGCTGCATCGACGCTACGCCTGACGCGGTGCCCGTCATCTCGCCTGTCGATGCAATGCCCGGCCTCTATTTGGCGAGCGGCTTCTCGGGCCATGGCTTCGGTTTGGGTCCAGGAGCGGGCAGGCTCATGGCCGATCTCGTGACGGGAGACGCGCCGGTCGTCAATCCTGAGCCCTTCCGCTATTCGCGCTTCTTCGATGGCAGCCGGCCGCGGCCGACCACTGGACTTTGACTTGAGCCCCGGTCGGTCCTGCGTCTGGACCCGTCATCACGCGTGAATTGCCCGCGTCTCAACGGCGAGCGCTGCCTCCTTCACCGCCTCCGACAGCGTTGGATGCGCGTGGCAGGTGCGTGCCAGATCTTCCGACGAGCCGCCGAATTCCATGAGCACGGCGCATTCGTGGATGAGTTCGCCAGCCATCGCTCCGACGATATGGACGCCGAGCACACGGTCGGTCTTGGCGTCCGCCAGCACCTTGACGAAGCCTTCCGTCGTCTGGTTCGCCTTTGCCCGCCCATTGGCCAGAAACGGAAACTTGCCGGCCTTGTAGGCGACGCCTCGCTGTTTGAGCTCCTCTTCCGTGAGCCCCACCGCCGCCACTTCCGGCGAAATATAGACCACCGAGGGAATGACGTCGTAATTCACATGGCCGGCTTGCCCTGCCATCAGCTCCGCCACGGCAATTCCCTCGTCTTCCGCCTTGTGCGCCAGCATCGGCCCTCTGATTGCGTCGCCGATCGCGTAAATTCCTGCGACATTCGTGCGGAAGCGATCGTCGACCGCGATGCGCCCCTTCTCGTCGCGCTTGATGCCCGCCGCCTCGAGCCCCAGCCCCTCCGTATAGGGAACCCGCCCGATAGCGACGAGCACGGCGTCCGCCTCGATCGTCTCACTCCCGCCGCCTTGCGTGTTCTCGACCGTGACCGGTATGGCGCCCTTTCGCGCCTGGGCGCCCATGACTTTCGTCGCCAGCCGGAAGGTCAACCCCTGCTTCGTCAGCATGCGCTGGACCTGCTTGGCCAGCTCGAGATCCATTCCGGGCAGGATGCGGTCGAGATATTCGACCACGGTGACCTCGGCTCCGAGCCTCCGCCACACCGAGCCAAGCTCGAGCCCGATCACGCCTGCGCCGATGACGAGAAGCCGCTTGGGCACGGTCTCGAAGGCGAGAGCTCCGGTCGACGAGACGATGGTCCTCTCATCGACATCGACGCCCTTGAGCCGTGCCGCGTCCGATCCCGTTGCCATGACGATCGACTTGGCCTCGATCATCTCCTTGGCGTCCCCCTCGCCGGTCACTTCCACTTGGCCCGCCTTGATGATGCGCGCGATGCCCCGATGCGGCGTGATTTTGTTCTTCTTGAACAGGAAATCGATGCCCTTGGTGTTGCCGTCGATCGCCTCCTGCTTGAAGTTCATCATCTGCTTGAGGTCGAACTTGGCCGTGCCCGCACTGATTCCCATTCTGCCGAAGGCATGTTGCAGCTCGAAGAATCTTTCCGTTGCATGCAGCAGCGCCTTGGACGGGATGCAGCCGATGTTGAGGCAGGTGCCGCCATGGCTCGCCCGCTTGTCGACGACGCCGACCTTCATGCCGAGCTGCGCCGCGCGGATGGCGCACACATAGCCGCCGGGCCCGGTGCCGATCACCAACACATCATACTGTGCCATTGCGCCTGCCTTCTCGTCCGACTAGAGCTCCAAGATCAGCCGCTGCGGATCTTCGAGCGATTCCTTCACCCTGACGAGGAAGGTCACTGCTTCCTTGCCATCGACGATGCGGTGATCATAGGTGAGCGCCAGATACATCATCGGCCGGATGACGATCTGTCCGTCGACGACAACGGGCCTGTCCTGGATCTTGTGCATGCCGAGAATGCCCGACTGCGGCACGTTGAGGATGGGCGTGGACATGAGCGAGCCATAGACGCCTCCATTTGAGACGGTGAAGGTCCCGCCCTGCAGATCCTCGAGCTTGAGCGCGCCTTCGCGCGCCCGCTTGCCCAAATTCGCAATCTCGCGCTCGATGCCGGCAAGCGATAGTCGGTCGGCATCGCGCAGCACGGGCACGACGAGCCCCTTGTCCGTCCCCACCGCCACGCCGATATGGTAATAGTTCTTGTAGACGAGATCTTCCCCGTCGAGCTCGGCATTGACTTCGGGGACCTCCCTCAGCGCCTGCACCACGGCCTTCACGAAGAACCCCATGAAGCCGAGCCTCACGCCATGCTTCTTCTCGAAGGCGTCCCGGTACTGGCTGCGCAGGCCCATCACCTGGTGAAGATCGACCTCGTTGAAGGTCGTGAGCATGGCCGCCGTGTTCTGCGCCTCCTTCAGCCTGCGCGCGATGGTGAGCCTGAGCCGGGTAAGGGGCACCCTTTCCTCGACCAGCTCGCCGCTGCGGGGCTGCGGTGCGCGAGCCTGCGGCACGGGCGCGCCTGCCGAAGGCGCCTGCGGCTGGGCGGCGGGTCTCGGCGCCTCCGCCGGCGCAGACCGGGATGCGAATTCGAGCACGTCGCCCTTGGTGATGCGGCCGTCTTTACCGCTTCCCTCAATTCTGGCCGGATCGATCTTTTTCTCCTCCACAGCCTTGCGCACCGCCGGCGACAGACCGGCCTGCGGGCTCTCCGCGCCTTGCTTGGCCGCCGGCGCCGGTGCGGCGGCTTCCGCCCTGGCGGTTGCCGGCGCAGCCTGAGCGGGTGCTGCCGGTCTGGCCGCTCCCTTGCCGCTGTCGATGGCCCCCAGCACCGTGCCCACCTTCACCGTCTGCCCGGATTGCGCCGCGATGCTCTCGAGCACACCTCCTGCCGGCGACGGCACCTCGATCGTCACCTTGTCCGTCTCGAGTTCGACCAGCGGCTCATCCATCTTGACGGGCTCGCCCGTCTTCTTGAACCAGCGCGCGATCGTTGCCTCCGTAACCGACTCGCCCAGAGCCGGAACCTTGATTTCGACGCTCATGTCACGAGGCTCCCGCTTTTGCTGGAGCGAAGGCATCATCGAGGAAGCATTTGAGCTCCTTCTGATGCCGGCTCATCAGTCCCGTTGCCGTTGACGCGGAGGACGGCCGTCCCGCATAGACGGGCCGCTTCGACTTTGCATTCACGTAATTGAGCACCCATTCGATATTGGGCTGCACGAAGCTCCACGCCCCCATGTTCTGCGGCTCTTCCTGGCACCACACCACATCCGCCTCGGGAAAGCGTCCGATCTCGGAGACCAGCGCCTTGTGCGGGAAGGGATAGAGCTGCTCGACGCGCATGAGATAGACGTCGTTGATGCCGCGCCTGATGCGGTCTTCGTACAGATCGAAATACACCTTGCCGCTGCACAGGATGAGACGCTTGATCTGAGCGTCCGGCGCGAGCTTGATCTCCGCATCGGCAAGCATCTGCGCATCGTCATAGAGCACGCGGTGGAAGGCCGTGCCCTCCGCCAGCTCTTCCAGGCGCGATGTCGCCCGCTTGTGACGCAGGAGCGATTTTGGCGTCATCAGCACCAAAGGCTTGCGAAAGTCGCGCCGGATCTGCCGGCGAAGGATATGGAAATAGTTGGCAGGCGTCGTGCAATTGGCCACCTGCATATTGTCCTCGGCGCACAGCTGCAGATAGCGCTCGAGCCTTGCCGACGAATGCTCCGGCCCCTGGCCTTCGTAGCCGTGCGGCAGGAGCATGACGAGCCCCGACATTCTGAGCCACTTCCGTTCACCCGAGGAAATGAACTGGTCGATCACCACCTGAGCGCCATTGGCGAAGTCGCCGAACTGCGCCTCCCACAGCACCAGCGTGTTGGGCTCGGCGAGACTGTAGCCATACTCGAAGCCGAGCACCGCCTCTTCCGACAGCATCGAGTTGATGACTTCGAGCTTGACCTTCTGGTCCTTGAGAATGTGGTTGAGCGGCGTGTAGCGCTTTTCGGTCTCCTGATCGATCAGCACCGCGTGCCGCTGTGAGAACGTTCCCCGTTGCACGTCCTGGCCGGAGAGCCTCACCCGGTAGCCGTCTTCAAGTAGCGTGCCGAAGGCGAGCGTTTCCGCCATCGACCAGTCGATGCCGCGCCCCTCCTCGATCATTCTGCGCCGGCTGTCGAACACGCGCTGCAGCGTGCGGTGCAGCTTGAAGTGTTTTGGCACTTTGGACGTCTTGAGCCCGATGGTTTTCAGCCGCTCAATGGGCACGCCGGTGCTGCCGCGTCTCGGATCGTCATCTGCGCGCACCGCCTTGAGGTGCGCCCAGCGCCCGTCCAGCCAATCGGCCTTGTTCACCTTGAAGTTTTCCGACGCCCCAAAACTTTCATCGAGCTACT
Source organism: Aestuariivirgaceae bacterium (assembly GCA_036554625.1). GTDB lineage: Bacteria > Pseudomonadota > Alphaproteobacteria > Rhizobiales > Aestuariivirgaceae > DATBLQ01. The sequence continues at coordinate 5,700 of DATBMX010000459.1, read as the reverse complement.
TGCGGTAGGCGGCCTTCATTGCTTCGACATCGCCGTCCGTGACGATGCCTTCGCCCGTCAACCGCTTCGAATAAATCGTCACCACCGTCGGATGCTGTGCGATCTTCTTGTACATGACGGGCTGCGTGAAAGCGGGCTCATCCGCTTCATTGTGGCCGAACCGGCGGTAACAGAACATGTCGACGACCACCGGCTTGCGGAACCTCTGCCGGAACTCCGTGGCGATCTTCGCTGCATAGACGACTGCCTCCGGATCATCGCCATTGGCATGGAAAATCGGCGCCTCGATCATCTTTGCGACGTCGCTCGGATAGGGAGAGGAGCGCGCATTGAGCGGGCTCGTCGTGAAGCCGATCTGATTGTTGACGATGAAATGCACCGAGCCTCCCGAGCGGTGGCCCTTGAGGCCGGACAGCCCGAAGCATTCCGCCACCACGCCCTGTCCCGCGAAAGCGGCGTCGCCATGGATGAGAAGCGGCATGATGCTCGCGCGCTTCTCATCCCCCCGCTGATCCTGCTTGGCCCGCGCCTTGCCGAGCACCACCGGATCGACGATCTCGAGATGCGACGGATTGGCGGTGAGCGACAGATGCACTTGGTTGCCGTCGAATTCGCGGTCGGAGGACGAGCCGAGGTGATATTTGACGTCGCCCGAGCCTTCGACGTCCTCGGGGTTGATCGAGCCGCCCTTGAACTCGTGGAAGATGGCGCTGAACGGCTTGTTCATCACATTCGCGAGAACGTTGAGCCGCCCGCGATGCGCCATGCCGAACACGATTTCCTTCACGCCGAGCGCGCCGCCGCGCTTGATGATCTGTTCGAGAGCGGGCACCATCGCCTCGCCGCCGTCGATGCCGAAGCGCTTGGTGCCCGTATATTTCACGTTGAGGAACTGCTCGAAGCCTTCCGTCTCGATCAGCTTGTTGAGAATCGCTCTCTTGCCGAGGTCGGTGAAGGAGATCGATTTGTCCGGCCCTTCGATGCGCTCCTGGATCCACGCCTTCTGCTGCGGATCGGAGATATGCATGAACTCGACCCCGAGCGTTGAGCAATAGGTCCGCTTCAGGATCTCGAGAATCGCGCGCATCGTAGCGGTTTCGAGCCCGAGCACATTGTCGATGAACACCGGCCGGTCGAGATCGCCCTGGCTGAAGCCGTAGCTTTGCGGATCGAGTTCCGGCTGCGCCTCGGGCTTGCGCAGCTTCAAGGGGTCGAGATCGGCTGCGAGATGGCCGCGCATGCGATAGGCGCGGATGATCATGAGGGCTCGAATCGAATCGAGCGTCGCCCGCCTGATGTCGGCATTGGTGAGGCTGTCCTTGAGCTCGCCCGGCCTGATCCTCCCCTGTCCCTCGATAGCCTGCACCAATTCGCCATTGCCGCCGTCCCGCGGCCGCCACGGTGCGCCCTTCACCGCCTTCGCCGCGCGCGCCCGATCGTCTTCCAGGCTCGCGAAGAAATCGCGCCACTGCGGATCGACTGCCTGCGGGTTTTCAAGGAACGACTGATAGAGACCCTCGATGAACTGGGCATTGCCGCCCCATAGAAACGAGGTTTTCTCGAATCTCGCGTTGATTTCGCTTCTGGCCATCGCTTCTCCTGCTCTCCGCCTTACTCAGAGGATGGTTTTCAGCGTTTCGCCGAGCTTGGCCGGCGAGTCGCTGATCGCAATCCCCGCGCGCTTCATCGCTGCGACTTTGGACGCCGCATCGCCCTTGCCCCCCGCGATGATGGCGCCGGCATGCCCCATGCGCCGCCCCGGCGGCGCCGTGCTCCCGGCGATGAAAGCGACCATCGGTTTTCTTCGCTTCGACCGCCCGATGAATTCCGCCGCCTCCTCTTCTGCCGCGCCGCCGATTTCGCCGATCATGATGATCGACCGCGTCTCGGGATCGGCGAGAAACATCTCCAGCACGTCGATGAAGTCGAGCCCCTTCACCGGATCGCCGCCGATGCCCACAGCCGTCGATTGGCCGAGGCCGATCTGCGTCGTCTGAAACACGGCTTCATAGGTGAGCGTGCCCGACCGCGACACGATTCCAACAGTTCCCTTCTTGAAGATGTTGGCCGGCATGATGCCGATCTTGCAGGCGCCGGGCGCAAGAATTCCGGGGCAATTGGGGCCGACGAGCCGCGTCTTCGAGCCTTTGAGCGCGGCCTTGACCTTCACCATGTCGAGTACCGGAATTCCCTCCGTGATGCAAACGGCCAAGGGAATCTCGGCATCGATGGCTTCGAGGATGGCGTCTCCCGCAAAGGCAGGTGGCACATAGATGGCTGTAGCCTCGGCGCCCGTCGCCTTCACCGCTTCGTGCACCGTGTCGAAAACGGGCAGGCCGAGATGCGAGGCTCCTCCCTTCCCCGGTGTCACCCCGCCCACCATTTTTGTGCCATAGGCGATTGCCTGCTCGCTGTGGAAGGTGCCTTGCGCGCCGGTAAAGCCTTGGCAGATGACCTTGGTGTCCTTGTCGACGAGGATAGCCATAGCCTCACGCCTCCACCGCCGCGACGATCTTCTTCGCCGCGTCGTCGAGATCGATCGCCGGAGTGACATCGAGGCCGGATTTGCGCAGCATGTCGCGGCCGAGATCGGCATTCGTTCCCTCGAGCCTCACCACCAGCGGCACGCTCAAGCCCACCTCCTTCACCGCCGCGATCACCCCCTCCGCGATCGTGTCGCAGCGCATGATCCCGCCGAAGATATTGACGAGTATCCCTTTCACCCGTGCGTCCGCCGTGATGATCTTGAACGCCGCGGTCACTTTTTCCTTCGATGCCCCGCCGCCGACATCGAGGAAATTGGCCGGCTCCGCGCCATAGAGCTTGATGATGTCCATGGTTGCCATGGCGAGGCCGGCGCCGTTCACCATGCAGCCGATGCTGCCGTCGAGCGCCACGTAGGAGAGCTCGTGCCTGTGCGCCTCGATCTCTTTGGGATCCTCTTCGCTTTCATCGCGCAGCGCCTTGATCTCTGGATGGCGGTCGAGCGCGTTGTCTTCGAAGGTGACCTTGGCGTCGAGGCACAGAAGTCGGCCCTCGGCGGTGACGATGAGCGGATTGATTTCGAGAAGGCTCATGTCCTTGGCCTGGAACGCCGCCGCCAGCCGCAGGGTGAGCTGCGCGCATTGCTTCATCTGCTCGCCTTTGAGCTTCAGCGCAGAGGCGATGCGCCGGCCCACGTAAGCGCTGTAGCCCACGCTCGCATTGAGCAGCACTGTCGCGATCTTTTCCGGCGTTTGCTGCGCCACCTCCTCGATGTCCATTCCCCCTTCCGTCGAAGCGATGAAGGTGATCTGCGAGCTGGCCCGGTCGACGAGGCAGGAGAGATAAAGCTCCTTGGCGATCGACACGCCCTTCTCGACATAGAGACGATTGACGATCCGTCCCTTGGGCCCCGTCTGTTTGGTGATGAGCGTCATGCCGAGCATCTGCCTTGCCGCCTCGTCCACCTCCTCGAGCGACCTGGCGATCTTGACGCCGCCGCCCTTGCCGCGCCCGCCGGCATGGATCTGCGCCTTCACCGCGAAAACCGATCCGCCAAGCTGTTGCGCCGCCTTCACGGCCTCCTCGACGGTGAAGGCTGCAAGACCTTCCGGCACCGGCACGCCGAATTCTTTGAGCACCGCCTTGGCCTGATATTCGTGGATATTCATCTGCGCAGCGGCTCCGCTGGGGAAATGGCGCGACCGGTCATTGGGTCGCGAGGTCCGGCGCGATTTTCTTCGCCGCCTCCATCAGGGCCTGAACGGCCTTGACCGAATTCCTGAACTGCGCCTTCTCCTCGCCTTCGAGCCTGACTTCTATGATCCGCTCGACGCCATTGGCCCCGATCACCACCGGCACGCCGACATAGAGATCGTCGACCCCATATTGTCCTGATAGTCGCGCCGCGCAGGGCAGCACCCGCTTGCGGTCTTTCAGATAGCTCTCCGCCATGGCGATGGCCGAGGCGGCAGGGGCATAATAGGCAGAGCCGCTTTTGAGCAGTCCCACGATCTCAGCGCCTCCGTCTCGCGTTCGCTGCACGATTTCCTCGATGCGCTTTTGCGTCGTCCATTTCATGGCGATGAGATCGGGGATGGGAATTCCCGCCACCGTCGAATAGCGCGGAAGCGGCACCATCGTGTCGCCATGGCCCCCGAGCACGAAAGCCTGAACATCCTCGACCGACACTTTGAGCTCATCCGCCAGGAAGTAGCGGAACCGCGCCGAATCGAGCACGCCTGCCATCCCGACCACCATATGATGGGGCAGGCCCGAATATTTCTGCAAAGCCCACACCATGACGTCGAGCGGATTGGTGATGCAGATGACGAATGCCTCCGACGCATATTTGCGGATGCCGGCCCCGACCTGGGCCATGACCTTGAGATTGATTTCGAGCAGATCGTCCCGGCTCATGCCGGGCTTGCGCGGCACTCCCGCCGTGACGATCACGACATCGCAGTCCTTGAGCGACTCATAGCGGTTGGTGCCCGAATATTTCGCGTCGAATCCCCCGATCGGCGAGGATTGCGCGATGTCGAGCGCCTTTCCCTGCGGCATGCCCTCGAGAATGTCGAACAGCATGACATCGCCAAGCCCTTTGAGGCCGATCATTTGGGCAAGCGTTCCCCCGATCATGCCGCCGCCCACGAGACCGATTTTGTTGCGGGGCATGGGCTCTACTCCCTGTGAGGCGGCGGTAGGGGGTCAAAAGTTGCCGCGAACGTCAATTGACCTTGATGGAACAGTCCTATCTGATCAGGCAGGGCGTCGCAACACTGGAAGTCCGCGGGAATAAAGGAAAATGCTGACTGGAACGTCAACTCCTTCCATTCGACGCCCAATAGTCTCTGCTGCGCATTTCTTCCAGCCGCGATGCTGTCCGATCGTAGTCCGGCGATCGGGGTCCTAGCTCGTCTGGCGGCGCATCCGCCGAGACGACAACGCGAACATGCTGATCGTAGAAGATGTCGATCGCCTTGATGAACCGCTTCATGGCGTCGCGCTCTTCGGGGCCAAGGCGCGGCACCCGGTCGATGAAAATCGTGTTGAAGCTCTGGGAAAGGGCAAGATAGTCGGCCGAGCCAAGAGCCGCCTCGCACAGCTCCGCGAAGGAGAAGCGCGCCGCCCCGCGCGAGGCGAGCGGCACCTTGAGAGCGCGTCCCTTGAGCTTGATTTCGACCGCCCGGGCATGGGCTCCTTCGTTCAGCATGTCCCACAGCCGTTGCATATGTTTCTCGGCGTTGTCGCCGAGCGGCCAGACATAGACGGCCTCTCCCGCCATCCGCCTGAGCCGGTAATCCATTCTCCCTGCCACCTCGATGCAATGGAAACGTTCCTTGATCATGCGGATGAAAGGCACGAACAGCCGACGGTTGAGGCCGTCCTCATAGAGCCGGTCTGGCTCCGTGTTGGATGACACCACAATGAACACCTCTTCGGCGATCAGCGCCTCGAACAGGCGCCCGAGCAGCATCGCGTCTGTGATGTCGTTCACTTGGAATTCGTCGAGACACAAGACTTGTGCGTCCTCCGCTATGCGTCTCGCCACACCCGCGACGGCCTCGCCGTCCCGTGTCTGCCGAAGGCCGTGAAGAATGCCGTGCACGTCTTGCATGAAGGCGTTGAAATGAATCCGCCGCTTCGCCGCGATCGTCATGCCCTCGAAGAACATGTCCAGGAGCATGGTCTTCCCGCGCCCGACTTTTCCGAGGA
>DATBMX010000410.1:0-4917 GCA_036554625.1 Aestuariivirgaceae bacterium | reverse complement strand
GCGCGTGTGCTGATAGAAGAGCACGTCCTCCCAGGGGATGAGCACGTCATCGAGAACGACGAGCGTGTCGATCTCGTCGAAGCGGCTGGAGAGGGGATAGTCACGGGCGGGACTGATGCCGCCAAATCCGGTGCGGCAGATGTGCTTCACGCCGGGCGCGTTCATTTTCACGATGCAGCCGAGCGCATAGTCGGACAGCTTGGCGTCGCCCCAATTGGCGATGGTGGGCTTGAGAAAGGCCTGATTGGCATAGGCGGCGGCGGTCTCATATTTGGCGCCGCGAATGACGATGCCGGCATCCGTTTCCTTGACCACATGGACCAGCATGTCGGGGTCCTGGTCCTGCGGGCGCTTGGAGCGATCGCCCTTGGGATCGGTGTTGGCCGAAACGTGGAACAGATCGTCCTTGGTCGCCTGACGAATGTGGCGCTCGATGTTCTGCGCAAAGCGGGGATCGATCTCGTTGAGGATGTCCTTGCCGTCCCAGAGCGACCACATCTCGCCGATTGTCTCGTCGCCTACCCTGGTGACGATGCCTCCGATCTCGCGCATCACAAGGTCGACGGCGAGGCGCTTGTCCTCCCAGTCCTTAGGCGAGAAGGGAAGCTTGAGCCCGATGGCGAATTTCTCGCCATCGTCGCTGTAGGTCATGAGCGAAGCGGTGCGCTCATCATGAGCCATGTCGTGAATCAGGGCACGGATGTCGACGACGGGCTTGAAGGCGGGATGGGTGGCGACATCGCGCACGCGCTCGCCATTGATCCACACCTCGCGGCCATCGCGCAGCGAGTCTCGATATTGGGCACCGGTTCTGATCATGGCTCAGCTTCCAGGGAGCGAGGAAGGTCAGGGTGATGGGCTTTGGCGGCGGGAGCGATCAAGAGCGCATCTTGCGAGGATCACTCGCGGGCAACAGGCTCTATCTTGACGATTTCCGCCTCACCTCCCGAGATCTCGACAACTTCGCCCACGCTGTTGCTCAAGAGCGCGCGGGCGAGCGGGACGGTATAGGCGATGAAGCCCTGCTTGAGATCGGCCTCGTCCTCGCCGACTATGGCATAGCTCACGGTGCGCCCGTCGTCGCGGCGGATGGTGACACGGGTGGCGAAGGCGACCTGCTTGGGATCGGCAGGCGGTTCAATAAGATGGGCGGTCGTGCGGCGTTCCACCCAATAGCGCAAATCGCGCGACACGCGGGAGATGCTGCTGCGGTCCTCATTGCGCTGCGCTTCGGCAAGGCTATGGCGCAGGGTCGAGATCTCGGCGTCCATCAGCCGGAGACCGCGCGGCGTAACGTAATTGGGATTCGAGCTGATCGGACGATCGGAGAACTCTTCGATTGCTTCGCTGTCGTCTTGATCCTTAACAAATGCGCGACTCATGGCTCACACCTTCCATCATCCGCCATCCATTGCATTCACCGGCAGCATCTCTAGATTGCTGGCCCTGTCACAATATGCGTGAAGGCGGATGAGCAAGAATAGTCCAAAGACGATACACCTCAAAGACTATACCCCAACTCCTTATGTCATCGACAGGGTGGATTTGAAGGTCGAGCTCGATGCCGAGGAGACGATCGTCACCTCGAAACTGAAGCTTGCCCCCAATCCGCGCGCCAATGGGACACCGGGACCGCTCGAACTTGACGGAGAGGCAATCGAGCTGAAGAGCATCCGGCTCGACGGCCGAAGCCTCGAGCCGCGCGACTTCACCGCAGCCGAGCGCAAGCTCACCCTTCACGCGCCCCCTGCCCGGCCGTTCGAAGTCGAAATACGGAACCTGTGCCGGCCAAAGGCCAATACGGAACTCAGCGGGCTCTATCTCAGCAATGGCATCTACTGCACACAGTGCGAGGCGGAGGGCTTCCGGCGCATCACCTATTTCCTCGATCGGCCGGATGTGCTCTCGCGATACAGGGTGCGGATCGAAGCGGACAGACAGGAAGCCCCGGTGCTGCTCGCCAATGGCAATCCCATCGAAGCGGGCGAGATGGACCAAGGCCGGCATTATGCCGTGTGGGAGGACCCCTTCCCCAAGCCGTCATATCTCTTCGCCATGGTGGCAGGCGCGCTCGGCGTGGTGAGGGACAGTTTCACGACCATGTCGGGACGGAAGGTCGATCTCAGAATCTATGTGGAGCCCGGCAAGGAGGACCGCTGCGCCTGGGCCATGGAATCGATCAAGGCGGCAATGGCGTGGGACGAGAAGGCCTTCGGCCGCGAATATGATCTCGACATCTTCATGGTCGTGGCGGTGTCGATGTTCAACATGGGCGCCATGGAGAACAAGGGGCTCAACGTCTTCAACGACAAATATGTGCTGGCCTCGCCCGACAGCGCAACCGACCTCGATTACGTCAATATCGAGGCGGTCATCGCGCATGAGTATTTCCACAATTGGACCGGCGACAGAATCACGTGTCGCGACTGGTTCCAGCTTTGCCTCAAAGAAGGGCTGACGGTATTTCGCGACCAGGAATTCACCTCGGACGTGCGCTCACGGCCGGTGAAGCGCATCCAGGACGTGCGGACGCTCAGAGCGCAGCAGTTCCCCGAGGACGCAGGGCCCCTCGCCCACCCGGTGCGACCTTCGTCCTACATCGAGATCAACAATTTCTACACGGCAACGGTCTATGAGAAGGGCGCCGAGGTGGTGCGCATGCTGAAAACGCTGCTCGGGCCCAAAGACTTCCGCAAGGCGATGGACCTCTATTTCGAGCGCCATGACGGGGAAGCGGCGACGGTTGAAGACTTCGTCGCCTGCATGAGTGATGCGTCGGGGCGCGATTTGTCGCAGTTCTTCCGCTGGTACGAGCAGGCGGGCACGCCGGAAATAACCGCCAACGGACAGTGGCACAGGGGCAAGAAAATCTACGAGATCAAGCTCACGCAGAAGCTCTCCCCTTCGCCCGGACAGCCGGAAAAACGGCCGCAGCACATTCCCATCGCCATCGGCCTCGTCGGCCCCAATGGCAATGACATGCCGCTTGATGTCGAGGGCGATGCGCTGGCGCGGCCGGTGCTTGAACTGAATGCCCGTTCGCAGACGTTTCGATTCTCGAACATCGGCTCGCGGCCGGTGCCGTCGATCAACCGGGACTTCTCGGCGCCGGTCAAGCTCAACACCAATCTCACCCAGAAGGATCTTCTGTTCCTGATGGGCCAGGACAGCGACGCGTTCAACCGGTGGGAGGCGGGACAGACGATCGGCAAGCGGCTGATTGTCGACGCCATGGCCAAGGTCAAGGCGCGCAGGCGTATCGCCGAGCCCAAGGGATTCGCCGATGCTCTCAAATCGACGCTCGGCGACAGGCGGCTCGAGCCGCAGTTCCAGGCGCTGATGCTGCAGCTGCCGAGCGAACAGGAGGTGGCGAGCGATATCGCGCGCAACGTGGACCCGCAGCTCGTTCATGACGGACGCGACAGGCTCAGGCAGAGACTCGGAGTATTGCTGAGACAGGAACTCCTGCACTGCTGGAACGGCATAAAGCTGGGAGAGCCCTATTCCCCCGACCCGGTGAGCGCCGGCAAGAGGGCGCTCAGACATGCCGCCTTGAGCCTCATCGCGGCAGCCGAGGGCAAGGAAGGCGCTGAACTCGCCATGCGCCATTTCACCAAGGCGAAAAACATGAGCGACGAGATCGGGGCGCTCGGCGTTCTCATCCTTCTCAATGAACCGCAACGCGAAGAAGCCCTAAAGATTTTCTTCGAGCGCCATGGAGAAGATCATCTTCTCCTCGACAAGTGGTTCGCCATGCAAGCGCAGGTGCCGCATGTCGAAACGGTAGCGCGGGTTCGCAGCTTGCTCACGCACAAGCAATTCAGCTGGCAGTCGCCCAACCGGCTGCGCGCGCTCATCGGAACCTTCGCAAGCCTCAATCCCGTAGCCTTCAATGCTCCCGACGGATCAGGCCACCGGCTGCTCGCGGATGTCGTCATCCGACTCGACAAGAGCAATCCGCAAGTGGCGGCGCGGCTCGCTGCATCCTTCCGAAGCTACAAGGCGCTCGACGGAAAAAGGCGCCGGCGCGCGGCGCTGGCGCTCGAATCGATTCTCGCAACGAAGGGATTGTCGCGCGACACGTATGAAATTGTGTCGCGATCGCTGCAATGAGCTTGCAAAGAGGCGGATTTCCGCCATTGCCCCAGGTGATGCACTGGACAAATCACCGGGCTTTCGAATGAAATGACTGCAATCCCCGTGATTCGTCGCAAGCGTCGGTGAGGAGATGAAGGGAGCGGAAAGATTCCTTCTGCTTTTGAGGGAACCTGAGTGGCAAGAACGCATCTCGGCGAATTGTTTTTCAAGGAACGCATGCTACGACTACCGCTCGCGACATCGCGATGGTCGGGCATCGCGATCTCCGAACGCGTCCTACGCAATCTGATCACGCTGCTCATCGGGTTGTTCCTCGTCTCGCTCGGCGGGGCGCTGATCTTCCAGCTTTCGGTGAGCCGCAGCGCGCATATCGAAGAGCACAACAAGCTGTCGCTGCTCTATGCGCAATTGGCGGCGGCGCATCTCAAATCCGTACTGGCGCGCGACATCGGCAGCGGCGCGGCGCAACGCATTCCGGTTCAGGAGGATATCGAGGCGGCAATTCCGCCGTTCCTGAGAGCGGAAGGGCGAATCTTCGCGGTGACCGATTCGAGCGGACTCGTTCGGGCGGCGCTGCCGGCGCGATCCGATCTCGTCGGCAGGCAGCTCTACGAAATCCTCTCGCCCCGCGAGTTCGTGCCCGACAGCATTGAAGAAGGCGGGATGAGGTTCACCCGGCTCGCCTCGGGAGGCGACGCCTATGCCACGGTGAGGGCGCTCGACCCCTATCCCGGCTCGCTCGCCGTCATCGAATTGCGTTCGGAGATCCTCAGCACGTGGCGATCCGACGTTACGCATATAGCCGCGCTCTTCATCACC
>DATBMX010000401.1:0-4324 GCA_036554625.1 Aestuariivirgaceae bacterium | reverse complement strand
CGGCGTTGGGCCAAAGATAGAGGGCATGCTCTACGACCTCGGCATCTTTCACTTCGACCAGATTGCCGGCTGGACGGAAGAGCAGGAGCGCTGGGTCGACAGCCACCTCAAGTTCAAAGGACGCATCGCCCGCGACGAATGGGTGAAGCAAGCGAGGCTCCTCGCCGACGGCAAGGAGGAGGAATTTGCAAGCCTGTATGGCAAGTCGGGGCTCATGTCGGCTGGGGGGACGAGGCGCAAGGGAAACCGCACGGTTCACCACTAGCCGCTGTCGCATTGAGCGGCGATGTCTCTTATGGCTTCCAGGCTTTCCGGCTCGTCGAGAAAGGGCACATGGCCCCGACCCCTGACCGTGACGGCTTTGAGGCCGCCATGCACCAGTTTCATTTTCTCCACCGTTGCAGCGGAAAGGAGATCTGAATTTTCGCCGCGGAGGACCGCGCAAGGCCTGTTCTTCATCGCTGCGAACAGCTCCCATAGGTCCTTGACCTTACCCGCGCGAATCTCCTCCGCGGTCGGAAAATGATCGGCAAGCCGGGGGTCGCAGTCGGGGCGGATGAGACCATGTTCCTCGCGAAATATTCGCAGGGCGAATGCTCCCCAGGCTTCATCGGTAAGCCCCTCCATGCCGGGGTTGTTGCTGCGAAGCGATGATATGGCCTCCGCCCAGGAGCCAAAGCGCGCCGGCTGGGAAAGCAGTTTCACGATCCTGAGCAGACCCTCGGGCTCAAGACGCGGACCGATGTCGTTGAGCACTGCGCCGGCGATGCGCGGCGCATGAACTGCGGCCATCAGCATGGCGATGATTCCGCCCCTTGAGGTCCCGATGACGCAGACCTGGTTGAGGCCCAGCCGATCCATGAGGGCGATAGCGTCTGTGAGCTCGTGGTGGGGCGTATAGGTGCTTGGTTCGGCATATTGCGAGCGCCCCCGCCCCCGGTAGTCGAAGGTCGCGAAGAGCCGCGGCTCGCCGATCATGGCATCCGCCAAGGGTTCGAAGTCCCTGGAATTGCGCGTGAGGCCAGGAAGACAAAGCAGGGGCGTCGCCCTGGAATCCAAAGGGCCGCGCGTCCGCGCGAACAGCTCCAGGCCATCATGCGTCGTGAAGGTGAACTCGCGCCAGTCCGATTGAGCGCTAGTCACAAACGGTGATCAGCGCAGCCATCGAAGCCACGGCGCCGCCGCAGGCGTTCGACGTCTGCTGGGCGATCTGCGGAGCTTCCATTTTTCGCCCCGAGCCGCGGAGCAGGTCCGCCGTCATGCCGCGCATCGAGGAGGGCTCGAGGCGGGAGCGGTAAACGTGGGTGTTCTGCAGCACCTTCTGGACGTAGTGGCGCGTCTCGGTGAATGGGATGGTCTCCACCCAGTCGATGGGATCTATTCCCTTGGCGCGAGGATCGCCATAGCGCTGCATCCATTCGAGTGAGCGGCGAGGACCCGCATTGTAGGCGACGAGCGACAGGATATAGGAGCCCTTGAACTCCTTCACCAGGTCGCCAAGGTGGGCGGAGCCGAGCCGGGCATTGTAGGAGGGATCGGTGAGGAGCTTCGGATTGTACTTTAGCTTGTATTGACGGCTGATGAGCTTGGCGGTCCCTGGCATCAGCTGCATCAGCCCCTTGGCTCCGGCATGGCTTCCGGCCTCGGCGTTGAACTCGCTCTCCTGCCGCGTCAGCGCATAGATCAGAGCCTTCTCGACCTCGGGGCCCATCGGTTTCCAGCTCGGCATGGCGCGAATGGGATAGCCCCAATGATCGATGTCGACGCCATAGCTCGAGGCCGCCTTCGCAAGGCGCACGGCCATGAACGGCCCGCCGTTGTCCCACACGATGGAAGCGGCTGCAGACATCTCCTCCTGGCTCTTGAAGCGCTTCGCGATGGGCCACAGGAACATTCCCATCTCGCCCTCGCGCCCGGCGCTCGCCAGGAGCCGGAAGGCCCGAATGAGATCATCGCCCGCCACTTGCGAACGGATATCTGAGGAGGGTTTCACCTCGCTCACGGCAATCGGCTGATTGCCACGGCCAAGCGCGTCCCTTGCCAGCTGGCCATAATAGACCGTGGGATGCGCAGCGGCGCCGGCGAAAGCGGTCGCGGCGAGATCGCGCTGGCCCATCTCCGCATGGGTGCGGCCCAGCCAATATCTAGCCCGCGCCATGTCCGTGCGGGTGGTCGTTATCGCCTCAAGTCGCTTGAAATGGTCGAGAGCGGCGCCCGGATCGTTGAGATAGCGCAAAGCGATCCAGCCCGCGAGAAACTCGCCCTCTGCGGCATTCGGCCCCGATTGGAACCCATGGGCCGCCGCAATTTTCTGCGCATTGATCCAGTTTTTCTTGTTCGAACGGGCAAGCAGGCCACGGGCCACAAGGCGCCGCTCCGTCCACACTTCATCGGGATTGTAGAGCTTCGCATGATCGCGCGGCATCTTGAGAAGAACGGATGCCGCTTCATTGTAGCGGTGAGCCTTGCGGTGGAAATGCACCAGCGCATATTGGATCGCTGACTCGGCGCGCATGGCGGCCGACAGCTCGCCGACTGATTTCTTCGCGCCGGAATGATTGCGCAGCAGAAGCTGGGCTATTTTTGCGGCTTTCGCGTGCTCGCCGGACAGCCGCTTGGCGGCGCGAATGGCTGCGTTCGTCTCCTGCATCACGACCTTCGTCCACAGCCGCGCCTTGTGTTCGGCAGGGCCGAGGAGTGCGCCAAACTCCGCGAGCACCTGTCGTTCGATGCCCGCATCCGCCTCGGTGAGGCGCCAGCCTCGCCCCGCCCACAGCTTCGCCCCTTCATTATCCCCCGTCGCCCGCTTGGCGCGTGCCAAGGCCAGCATGCCTTCCGCCGTTTCGGGCTTTCTGTCGGCGAAATAGCCAAGGATCTCCGCGGGGCTGTAGCGATTCTTGTATAGCGAGCGCTCGGCCGCGCGGGCGAGCGCCTGAACATGGGGCCAGTCAGGATTCCGATTTATGAAATTGACGAGCCGGCTGTGGTTCGCCTTGCTTCCCGTGTCCTTCAGATAGAGCCACTCCACGAGTTTCACGGCGGCCGCATTGCCCGATCGCTCGGCCAAGGTTCTCGCATCCCCATAATGGCCCTGTCCCGCAAGCTGCACCGCACGGCTGGCAGAATCCTGCGCGTTGCGGACAACGGCTTTGCGGCCGAACGTCTCGTCGACTTTGGGTTCGCGCTCCACGCCGGACGCGTGAGCGATGTCCAGGGACAGGGGCGCTGCACTGAGCATGAATATCGCAGTAGCGGCCACAGTCATGGCCACGGGGCGGTATTTCAGAATCATACGGTGTTCCCCAATGCCGTTATCAGGTCCGTCGCCTTGTATGCTCTTTCCCCAAGGACTACCCCAGGGCGCAATTTGAACGCTTATTCAGCCACATGCAACCCTTTAGCCTGCCTTGCCGCTCTGCCGGGTTCCGTCTAATGTGAACACATGGTCGATACCCCATGGGTTATCAGGCTAGGGCGGGCATAGTTTCCAAATGGTTATCGGGAGGAAAAACGCCGTGGAAATCAAGGGATCCATCACTGCCTTGATCACTCCCATGATGAATGGCAGCGTCGATGAGGCTGCCTTCCAGAAACTTGTGGACTGGCAGATCAGAGAAGGCACCAACGGCATTGTGCCCGTGGGAACGACGGGTGAGTCGCCCACGCTTAGCCAGGAAGAACACAAGCGCGTCGTCGAACTCGCCGTCGAGGCTGCGGCGGGACGCGTGCCGGTCATAGCGGGCACGGGTTCGAACAGCACGGACGAGGCGCTCGACTACACCAAGCACGCCAAGGGAGCTGGAGCGGACGCAGCGCTCATCGTGGTGCCCTACTACAACAAGCCGACGCAAGACGGACTTTACGCCCATTTCAGATGTATTGCTCATGCGGTCGATATTCCGATCCTCGTCTACAATGTTCCGGGCCGCACGGTCGCCAGCATCGCGCCCGAAACCTTGGCGCGGCTCGCCAAGGAATGCCCGAACATCATCGGCACCAAGGACGCCACCGCCGACTTGGCGCGGCCCTCGAAGCAGCGGATGCTTTCGGGAGAAAAGTTCATTCAGCTTTCCGGTGAGGACGCCACGGCACTGGGCTTCAACGCCCATGGCGGGCGCGGATGCATCTCCGTTACGTCGAATGTCGCGCCGCGTCTGTGTGCCGAGTTCCAGGCGGCAACCCTTTCGGGCGATTATCACAAGGCTATCAAGCTTCAGGACCGGCTCATGCCGCTGCATATCGCGCTGTTCGTCGACACGAGCCCATCGCCCGTGAAATTTGCCGCAAGCCTGCTCGGGCTCTGCCGATCGGATGTGCGCTTGCC
>DATBMX010000297.1:0-9328 GCA_036554625.1 Aestuariivirgaceae bacterium | reverse complement strand
CGTCGATAATTTCGCCGCGCGCCGTGTTGACGATGATCGCATGCGGCTTCATGAGCTTCAGCCGTCGCGCCGAGAGCAGATGATAGGTGCCGGGTGTGTGCGGGCAGTTGACGGAAACGATATCCACCCGCGCCAGCATTTGATCGAGGCTTTCCCAATAGGTCGCCTCCAGCTGCTCTTCGATGGAGGCATGCACCGGCCTGCGGTTGTGGTAGTGGATTTGTAGCCCGAACGCCTTGGCGCGCCGCGCGACCGCCTGACCGATGCGCCCCATCCCGATGATGCCCAGGCGCTTCCCGAAGATGCGGTGGCCCAGCATCCAGGTGGGCGACCAGCCCTGCCAGCTGTTGTCGGGACCGATGACCTGCGCGCCTTCGATGATTCGTCGCGCAACGGCCAGGATGAGCGCCATCGTCATGTCGGCCGTGTCTTCCGTCAGAACGCCGGGCGTATTGGTTACGGTGATGCCGCGCGCCAGCGCCGTCTCCACGTCGATATTGTCGACGCCGGTTCCGAAATTGGCGATGAGCTTCAACTGCTCGCCCGCCTGCATGATCACCGCCTTGTCGATGCGATCGGTGACGGTTGGAACGAGAACTTCGGCGTCCTTGGCAGCAGCGATGAGCCCGGCCTGCGTGAGGGGCACATCATCGGCGTTGAGCTTTGCATTGAACAATTCGCGCATCCGGGTCTCGACCACATCGGGAAGCTTGCGGGTTACGATGACCAACGGCTTGCGTTTCGACATGGAATTCTCCGGAGCAGCCCCCTTTACCTTGTATTAACCGCTTGGCTGCAGCTTTGCCTTGAGGCATTTTAGGGGGCCTTGGTGCTTCTCTAAACTGCGCTTGACCGGGGTGGCAAGGGGCGGGCAGAAGGCTTTCGACGAGGGGTCGGGACCTTGACAGAACGGTGGGATCCGCAATGAGGGCGCGCGGGCTAGGCTCGGTTCTGATGTCGGTCGCATGCGCCGTCACCTTTGCGGGCGTCGCCTATTCCCTGCTGTCGGAGCGCTCCGGCGGCGAGGTCAAGGCCGCCTCGGCCGATATCGCGGAAGCCTCGAACAGGCAGTTGGGCCCGAGCGGGCTGGAAATTCCTCGCTTCGTCAGCCTGAAGACGGATGTCGTGAACGTTCGCCGTGGCCCCTCCAACGAACATGAGGTCGCCTGGGTGTTTCGTCGCAAGGGCCTGCCCGTGGAGATCATTGCGGAATTCGAGCATTGGCGGCGCATCCGCGACAGCGAAGGCGATGAGGGCTGGGTCTACCACAGCCTGCTTGCCGGCGGCCGCACGGCGATCGTCGAACCCTGGAAGAAAGGCGCCGCTGTCGCGCTCCGCCTCGAGCCGCAGAAAACGTCGAGCCCCGTCGCCATGCTCAGATCCGGCGTGGTCGCCGACATAGAACAATGCACGGGCCAATGGTGCGAGCTGCGCGTCGAAGACTATGTCGGCTGGATCGACCAATCCGCCCTTTTTGGTGTCTATCCGGGCGAAACGGTCGAAGACTGATCCCGCGGCCTATCGATTCGTGAGCCTCACGATCACGTCGATGCGCGAGATGCGCTTGCCCTGCGGCGCCAGCGGCAGCCCCTCGACGGTCACTCCCGAATTCTCGATGTCCATGAGCTTGCCTTCGCTTTCCAGATAAAAGTGGAAGTGATCGGCGGTGTTGGTGTCGAAATAGGTGCGCGCACCTTCGATCGCCACTTCGCGTAGGAGCTTGGCAGCCGTGAACTGGTTGAGAGCATTGTAGATCGTGGCAAGCGAGATCCGCGCCCCCCGCGCCAGCGCCTCCTGATGCAGCTCTTCCGCCGTCACATGTCGGTCGTGGCCGCCGAACAAGAGCTCGGCGAGCACCAGTCTTTGGCGCGTCGGCCTGAGGCCCGCCTCGCGCAATTTTGCAGCCGCAGGGCCGGCGCTTGCCGGTTTTGCCGTTGCTTTCTTGAACATGTGGCCTAACTACCACGTGAAGCACGAATTTGGCAAACCGCCCACGTCTGCATATATGACGCAGGTTGGTCAGGTGCCTTGAACGTCATTGCCCTGTCCGGTGTATACTGACCCGCTCAGGGATCGCACCGCGATCCAGGGCAGGTTAAACGGGGCGGAATGTTCCAGAAAAAGCCGAGCTATAGTTTTGAAGAACTCTTGGCCTGCGGCCGAGGCGAATTGTTCGGCCCCGGCAACGCCCAGCTGCCCTTGCCCCCCATGTTGATGTTTGATCGCATCACCCATATTGCCGAAGAGGGGGGCGAGCATGGCAGGGGCCAGGTGGTCGCCGAACTCGACGTGAATCGCGATCTCTGGTTTTTCTCCTGCCACTTCAAGGGCGATCCGGTGATGCCTGGGTGCCTCGGTCTGGATGCCCTTTGGCAATTGCTTGGCTTCTTCCTGGGCTGGATGGGCGCGCCCGGCAAGGGTCGCGCTCTGGGCGTCGGCGAGGTCAAATTTGTCGGCATGGTCCTGCCGACGATCAAGAAGGTCGAATATGTGGTCAATCTCAAGAGAGTGATCCTGCGGAAGCTTAATCTCGGCATCGCCGACGGCGTGCTGAGGGCCGATGGCGAACCCATTTACCAGGCCAATGACTTGCGCGTGGGCTTGTTCTTGGACGGCGCGCAGGCAGCCGCATCATGAGAATTGGCCAAGGGAGAGTCTGATATGCGGCGCGTGGCAATCACTGGCATGGGCATCGTTTCGAGCATCGGCAACAACACGCAGGAGGTACTGGCCTCCTTGCGCGAGGCGAAATCCGGCATCGTCAAAGCCGATGATTATGCCAAGCTTGGCTTTCGCTGCCAGGTCCATGGGGCGCCCAATCTCGATCTCGACCGCGCGGTCGACCGCCGCGCCCGCCGTTTCATGGGCGATGGCGCAGCCTGGAATTGGGTCGCCATGCAACAGGCGATTACCGACTCTGGGCTCGAGGAGAAGGACATCGAGGGCGATCGCACTGGCATCATCATGGGCTCGGGCGGACCGTCTACCAGGACCATCGTCGGGGCCGCCGACACCACCCGCGCCAAGGGCCCGAAACGGGTGGGACCTTTCGCTGTTCCCGCCGCCATGTCGAGCACCAATTCGGCGACGCTGGCCGTGCCTTTCGGTATCCGGGGCGTGAACTATTCGATCTCTTCCGCTTGCGCCACCTCTGCCCATTGCATCGGCAATGCCGCCGAGATGATTCAATGGGGCAAGCAGGACATCATGTTCGCAGGCGGGGGCGAAGAGCTCGACTGGACGCTGTCCGTCCTTTTCGACGCAATGGGGGCGATGTCGTCCGGCTTCAATGATCGCCCGGAGGTCGCTTCGCGCGCCTATGACCGGAACCGCGACGGCTTTGTCATTGCTGGCGGCGCCGGCGTTGTCGTTCTCGAGGACCTGCAGCATGCCAAGGCGCGCGGCGCCAAGATCTACGCCGAGCTCGTGGGCTATGGTGCGACGTCCGACGGCGTGGACATGGTCCAGCCATCGGGCGAGGGTGCGGTTCGCTGCATGCGTCAGGCGCTCGCAACCGTGAATGAGAAGGTCGGTTACATCAATCCGCATGCCACCTCGACCCCCATCGGCGACAAGAAGGAGATCGAGGCGATCCGCGAGGTCTTTGGCGACCGCATACCGCCCATTTCGGGCACCAAGTCGCTCACCGGCCATTCGCTTGGCGCGACGGGAGTTCAGGAGCTGATCTACTGCATTCTCATGATGCGCAACGGATTCATTTGCGAGAGCGCCAACATCGAAGAGCTTGATCCCGATTTCGCCGATATCCCGATCGTGCGCGAGCGCATCGACAATGCCGAGATCGACGTCGTGCTGTCCAATAGCTTCGGCTTTGGCGGCACCAACGCATCTCTTGCAGTTCAGCGTTATGTGTGATGAAGGCCGTAACTAAAAACTTGTGGCAGGGGAATGATGACCGACATCATGAGAGGCCGGCGCGGCCTGATCATGGGCGTGGCGAATGATCACTCGATCGCGTGGGGCATAGCGCAAAAGCTTTATCAGCACGGCGCCGAGCTTGCCTTCACCTATCAGGGCGAGGCGTTCGGCCGGCGCGTCAAGCCGCTTGCCGCCAAACTCGCGAGCGATCTCGTCTTTCCCTGCGATGTCGAGGATGTGGCGACCGTCAAAGAGGTCTTTGCCGGACTTGAGAAGGCCTGGGGTACAATCGATTTTCTCGTCCACGCCATCGCTTATTCCGACAAATCCGAGCTCAAGGGCGCCTATGCGGCAACGACGCGGGAAAACTTCACCCGCACGATGATCATCTCCTGCTTTTCCTTCACGGAGGTCGCGGCTCGCGCTGCCTCTCTGATGCGTTCAGGTGGCGCCATGCTCACCTTGACCTATGGCGGCTCGAGCCGGGTCATGCCGAACTACAACGTCATGGGCGTCGCCAAGGCGGCTCTTGAGGCCTCGGTGCGCTATCTCGCGGCCGATTTCGGTCCCAAGGGCATTCGCGTCAATGCCATTTCTGCCGGTCCCATGCGCACCTTGGCCGGCTCCGGCATCGGCGATGCGCGAGTCATGTTCAACTTTCAGAAGCGTCACTCGCCCTTGCGCCGCACGGTTACGCTCGACGATGTGGGCGGCGCCGGGCTTTATCTTCTCTCGCCCTTGTCGGCAGGCGTCACGGGCGAGATTCACTATGTCGATTCGGGATACAACATCATCTCGACCCCGCGTCCGGAAGACCTGAAAGGCGGCGACGTCGATGACTTGCCGGAGGCCGCGCAATAGCTATAGCAGATGCGATAGATCCTTGATCCACGCTTGCTCGCCATTGAGAGGGTTTTTTGGATCCCATTTGATTTCGGACACATAGGCGCGAGCCGCCAGCGCGTCATACATGAGTATCTTGCCTGCCAAGCTGTCGCCGATCCCAAGGAGCTCCTTGAGCGCCTCGATCGCCTGCAGCGATCCGATGATGCCGGTGAGCGCACCGAGAATGCCGGCCTCCTCGCAGCTCGGCAGAAGGCCCGGCGGCGGCTCCTCCGGAAAAAGGCACCGATAGGTCGGCTGTGGCGTCCCATCGGGCCGCCTCTCATGCGCCTTGAACGTTGACACCTGACCGTCGAATTGTCCGACCGCGCCGGTGACCAGCGTCTTGCCTGCGAGGAAACTGGCGTCTCCTAACAGGTAGCGCGTGGAGAAGTTATCCGATCCGTCGATGACGAGATCATAGGCCTTGATGATGTCGAGCGCGTTGCTCGCCTTAAGCCGCAGCTGATGGCAGTCGATGGCCACATGCGGATTGATCGCCTTGACCGTGATCGCAGCGCTTTCCGTTTTTGTCCATCCCACCCGCTCGGTCGTGTGAATCACCTGCCGCTGCAGATTCGACAGGCTGACCGTGTCGTCATCAACGATGCCCAGCCGTCCCACGCCCGCAGCTGCGAGATACATGAGAACCGGCGTTCCCAACCCCCCCGCTCCGACCACGAGAACCTTTGCCGCCTTGAGTTTCGCCTGTCCGGGTCCGCCCACCTCCTTTAGCAGGATGTGCCGCGAATAACGCTGCAGTTCGACGGGGGTCAGGGCCATGGCGATCAGCGTCGGCCCGACGAGCCGAAACCTTTTGTGCCGCGCCATGTCTCATCGAGATTCTGGGCTTCGATCCAGCGCGCCTGCGCCACTGGCGCTATGACGAGCTGGGCAATTCGGTCTCCCCGCCGCACAGTGAATCGTCTCTCTCCGAGATTGATCAGGATCACTTTGACCTCTCCGCGGTAATCGCTGTCGATGGTGCCCGGCGTGTTGAGGCAGGTCACGCCATGCATAAGCGCAAGTCCCGAACGCGGCCGCACCTGGGCTTCATAGCCGTCGGGAAGAGCGATGGCGAGGCCGGTAGCGATGGCGCGCCTCTCGAACGGCTTGAGCGCAATCACTTCATCCACGCCGATGGCGGCTCGGAGGTCGAGACCGGCAGCGCCGGCGCTTGCATAGCGGGGGAACGGCAGCCCCTCGCCATGAGCGAGTTGCATGATGGCGACATCAACGGGTTTCATTCCGCCGCCTTGCGCCTTGCCTGGAGCATGCCTGCGAACAGCTCCATGAGTCGCACCGCCACCTCGGCTTTGCTGAGTTCCACCCAGCTGTCGACGCCTTTGGCCGAAACCACATGCACGCGGTTGCGCTCGCCCCCCATGACTGCCGATTTTGCGCTGACGTCATTGGCGATAATGAGATCGGCACCCTTGCGCGCGAGTTTCGCCTTGGCGTTGTCAACGACATTTTCCGTTTCCGCCGCAAATCCCACGACCAGCGGCGGCCTCCTCTGATGCCGGGCGATGCTCGCCAATATGTCGGGATTCTCCTGAAGCAGCAGCGAAGGCACCTTCGTCGCCGCCGTCTTCTTGATCTTTTCGCTGCTTGCGTTCGCCACTTTCCAGTCGGCCACCGCGGCGGCGAAGATGGCGATGTCGGCCGGCAGCTCTCGCTCAACTGCCTGCCGCATTTCCTCCGCCGTCGTGACTTTGATCACACGCACGCCCAAAGGGGCGGAGAGGGTCGTGGGACCGGAGATAAGCACGCACTCGGCTCCCCGTGCTTGGCCCGCGGCGGCAAGGGCGTAGCCCTGTCGGCCGGAGGATCGATTGCCGATATAGCGAATGGGATCGATCGGCTCCTGCGTCGGCCCGGCTGTGACGATGATCTTTCGTCCGCGCAGTAGGGGCTCGGGTTTTGCTTGCAGCAGCGCCTCGATCGCCTGAAGAATTTCTTCGGGTTCCGCCATCCGGCCCGGGCCATACTCGCCGCACGCCATGTCGCCTTCATTGGGGCCGACGACCGAGACATTGGATTGACGCAGAATGTCGAGATTGCGCTGTGTGGCGGCATGGGTCCACATGCGCACATTCATGGCCGGCGCGATCAGCACGGGTTTATCGGTGGCGAGAAGCGCCGTCGTCGCAAGGTCATTGGCATGGCCGCCCGCCATCTTCGCCATGATGTCGGCCGTCGCCGGCGCCACGACAATGAGGTCGGCGGAGCGCGACAGCTCGATATGGCCGATCTCCGCCTCGTCGGTGAGGCTGAAGAGATCGCTGAACACGCGCTCGCCGGTGAGGCTTGCAATCGACAACGGGGTGACGAATTCAGCGCCTGCTGTCGTGACGATGGCGCGCACCTCGATTCCCCTTTCGCGAAGTCGCCGAATGAGTTCGAGGCTTTTATAGGCGGCGATGCCGCCGGCGATGATCAGGAGAATGCGTCTTCCGGAAGTCATGGGGTGGAATATCGCATTTTTCAGCCCTTTGCCAAACTCTCCAGGGCTGCATGGTTTAGAGGACTTGCACGAGCGCCAGAATCGCTAGCGCCAGGACGGCCGCCCACAAGGCGATTTGCGTCCGGCGGTTTTCCTGTGCTTGCGCCCGCGCCAGCCTGTCGGTTGTCTCTGGATCGAGCCTTATGCCCCCTGCCTGCGCCATGTCGGAGAGCATGTGAGCGGCCTTCTGCGCTTCTGACAGCACCTCGGGCAGCGCGCTCACGAAGCGTCCGAGCGATGCGGCGCTTTCCGCGGCGTCCTCGAGTCTTCCCTGCGCTCCGAGCTTCGCCTCCACCCATCCGCGCACCACGGGCTCCGCCGTGGTCCACATGTTGAGCCGTGGATTGAGGGTGCGCGCCACGCCCTCGACCACCACCATGGTCTTCTGCAGAAGCAGCAATTGCGGCTGTGTCTGCATGTTGAACTGCTCGGTGACTTGAAAAAGCTGCTTGAGGAGCCGCGCCATGGAGATGTCCTCCGCCGTCTTGTCCATCAGCGGCTCGCCGATCGCGCGCAACGCCTGTGCGAAGACGTGGGGGTTCTGATCCTTGGGCACATAACCCGCATCGAAATGCACCTGCGACACATGGCTGTAATCGCGGGTGATGAAGCCAAAAAGGATCTCGGCCAGGAACCGGCGGTCGCTCGGTGAGAGTCGCCCCATGATGCCGAAGTCGACGGCCACGAGGGCGCCCTTCTCATCCACGAACAGATTGCCCGGATGCATGTCGCCGTGGAAAAACCCGTCGCGAATAGCATGCCTCAGGAACGACTGGATCAGCCCGTCCGCAATACGTTCAAGATCATGGCCGGCATCGCGCAGGCCTTGGACGTCGCTTAGCGCGATTCCGTCGATCCAATTCGTCGTCAGCACGCGTCGCGCCGTGCGCGTCCAATCGACGTCGGGAACGCGGAATCCGGGATCGCTCCTCACATTCTGGGCCATTTCCACGATGGCCGCCGCCTCCATCCGCATGTCCATCTCGAGCGCAACCGAGTGGGCGAGCGTCTGTACCGCCTCGACTGGCCTAAGCCGCCGCGACGGCGCGTGCCAGCGTTCCAGCGTCCGTGCCGCGAACAGGAAGCTCTCGAGATCCTGGGCGAACCGCCGCTCGATTCCAGGCCTCAGAATTTTCACCGCTGTATCCTTGCCTTCGCTCGTCACGGCGCGATGCACCTGCGCGATCGAGGCCGCCGCCACCGGTTGGCCGATCCTGGCGAACAGGCTCTGCGTGCCCGCCCCGAAGGCCCGTTTGACTTCCTTCAGCGCCTCGTCTTGCGCAAAAGGAGGAAGCCTGTCCTGCAGCAGCGCCAACTCGCCGGCGAGCTCCTCGCCAACGAGATCGGAACGTGTCGCGAGGAACTGTCCGAGCTTGATGTAGCTGGGGCCCAGCCGCGTGAGCGCCTCGGTGAGGGGTGCCGTCGAATCCGCTCTCCTCCGCCCCGCGCCCACGCGCGCCAGCCGCAAAAGCAGGCGTCCTGCAGCGGGAAGCTCGCCGCTGCCAAGCAGCGGCATCAGCGCGTCATGCGCCGCAAGCGTTCGGCCCGCCCGCGCCAGACGCCACAAATTGAGAAAAGCTGTCTTCACTAGAGGCGCCAGCCGGAATGGATCGCCACGATCCCTCCGAGCATGTCGCGGTAGGCAACCCTTGCAAAGCCCGCCTGCGCAATGACGCCCGCAAGCTCCTCTTGCTTGGGAAATCGCCGGATGCTTTCCACGAGATACCGATAGGGTGCACCGTCTCCGGTCACCACCTTGCCCATGGCGGGAATGACGGTGAAGGAATAGGCGTCATAGAGCTGCTCGAGACCCGGCAGATGCATATGCGAAAACTCGAGGCACAGGAAGCGCCCTCCGGGCTTCAGGACGCGATAAGCCTCGCTCAAGGCATCCTCGAGTCGTGTTACATTGCGCAGGCCGAAGGCGATCGTATAGGCATCGAAGCCTCTGTCGGCGAGCGCCAGGCGCTCCGCATTGCCGACCACGAAAGTGAGCTTTTTGCTCAGCCCCTCCCCTCTGGCGCGTTCAGCGCCTAGCGCCACCATTTCTGGCGAGGCATC
>DATBMX010000279.1:0-2281 GCA_036554625.1 Aestuariivirgaceae bacterium | reverse complement strand
CCACGCCAAAACCACCGCAGATCGAATGGGCCAGGGTAACACTTGCCGCGAGAGCACACCGCGAGCCTATCGTTTCTTCCCCGACGATCGGGTTCTATAGCTCCGGAACCGAATTGCAGGTGGTTAGACGGCAAAGCGGCTGGGTAGAGCTCGCTGACCCCGTTACCCACAAGCGTGGGTGGGTATTTGAGGGCTACCTTGCGGCAATTGAGCAGCCGACCCGCGGCCAGATCGCGGGGGGTTCGCCAATTGAGGAGGAACTTTTGAAGTCACCACCTTCATCTTTAAGCTCAAAACCGCGGAGCCGATCGGCTGAAGCTGCGCCTGTCGTATCAGACAAATTCATAAGGAAATCCGACCTGCGGCGTGGCCGATGGGTCATACGTGACGAGCGTCGGCGGCGAGTTGGATTGTTCAGACGCCGCGTCACCTTCGAAGCCGCCCGATAAAGTCTCGCCCGTGTCGTTCGGGACACATCAAGTTGTTTCTGGTCGCCGAGCGTTGAGCAGATCCAAAGCTCTGCGAAGGCGCCCCGCCGACTGGTTCAGGAGGCTCTTGGCAGGCTCAAGTTCGCAACCATGAAGCAAGAGTGCCGCGAGCTTTACGTTGTTCTCAGCACGTTCCAGGGCATTGCGCGCTTCATCGGAGCTTCGCCCGGTCAGCTGCACCAACATGTCCACGCCGCGTCGCACCAGCTTGGCGTTCGAGATTCGAACATCAATCATCAGACCTTGATGCACCTTGCCGAGAAGGATCATGACGAGGGACGACAGGACGTTTAGTGCGATCTTCTGCGCAGTTCCGGCCTTCATGCGAGTAGAACCAGCAATTGATTCCGCGCCTGTGTCCAATAGAATCGGATGGTCGGACTCCTCCAGAATTGGCGTGCTCCGATTATTGGCCATTCCAATTGTCAACGCGCCTCGCCTGCGTGCCTCGCGCATGCAGGCCAAGGTGAACGGGGTCGTACCGCTCGCTGCAACAGCAACGAGTACATCGTCGGCATTGATCCTCTGCTGCTCAGTCAACAATTCTCCTTGCTCGGCCATGTCCTCGGCGCCTTCAACGGACCGCAAAAGCGCCTCGTGTCCTCCGGCCATCAGCAGTGACAGCCGCTCTTCAGGCCAGCCAAAGGTCGGCATGAGCTCTGCTCCATCCTGCACCGCAAGTCGCCCAGACGTACCTGCGCCGGCATAGATCAGACGGCCTCGCTCGCGTAGTCTGGCCTCTATAGCTAGGGCGGCCGACTCAATTGCGGGGCGTACCGCATGAACCGCCGCGACAGCTGCGAATTGCCCCTCGATAAGGGAGTCGAGAATGTCTTCGGGATTCCATAGTTCGAGGTTGGCGTAACGGGGACTTGAGCGTTCGGTTGCCATCGTGGTTATCCTCGGCCATCGCTATCACAAAGCGACTGGATCCCTCTCAGTCGAGACGGGAATAGTGCTCAAACCTGAAGGCAGCCATTGCATGGAGCCGTTTTCTATTCAAGGCCGGTGGTGGACGGTGCCCTGGAGTGCCGCTAAATAGCCGGGAACCGTCGATAGGCCCGAGCGGAAGTGCTGATGGCATCGAGACCTGGAACTCGCAAAGCATTCGTGCCCGCGGGCTCGGCCAGCGGTGGTAGTGTGCTTATGGCGGCGGAGGTCCGCCATTCAAGCGATGCGGTGCGACGCCAATCCGAGTATTGCGCTCGGCCTTTGGGCGCGCTTGTCGCACAGCTCAGGCGGAGACCTCCTTCCGTCGTCGTAACATGCGCGCGCGGCAGCTCTGCTCACGCAGCGGTTTTTGGCAAACACTTGATCGAGCGACATCTTGGCATCCCAGTGGCGTCGGCCGCTCCAAGCATTACAACGGTCTATTGCAAGGCCTTGCAACTGGAGCATCAGCTCTTCCTCGCAATTTCCCAATCGGGGTGCAGCGATGACCTTGTCGAGTCGGCATCGGCAGCGAAGGCTGGAGGTGCACTCACAGTGGCGGTCGTCAACGAGACGGAGAGTCCCCTCGCATCAGCCTGCGATATCGTCATCCCTATGGGTGCGGGACGAGAATTAAGCGTTGCGGCAACGAAGACAGTCATCGCTTCCCTGGCCGCGCTCTTGAGATTAGTCGCGGTGTGGAAAGAGGATTCCGCCCTTCACGCGTCTGTCGAACGCCTGCCGGACCGGCTTGATCAAGCTCTGCATCTCGACTGGGGTAGCGTCCTCGGCGAACTCTCCTCGGCATCGAGTCTCGTTACTTTAGGACGAGGGCCGACGCTCGCCGTCGCCCAGGAAGCCTC
>DATBMX010000269.1:0-8476 GCA_036554625.1 Aestuariivirgaceae bacterium | reverse complement strand
AAGCCTGATCGCCCTGTCGAGATCGGAGGCGAAGCAGATCTGTCCGTGATTGGCGAGCAGGCAGGCGGTGCGGCCTTCCAGTGCCTTCAGCATGGCGTCCGACAGGGCCTGGGTGCCAAACTCCGCGTAATCCGAGACCCGCAGCGTTGTACCGCCGGTGACGCCGATCATGTAGTGGAACGCGGGGATGTCCTTGCGCAGGCAGGCGAGCGCGGTGGCAAAGTTGGAATGGGTGTGGACGATGGCATGCGCCTCGGGCCTCGCGCGGTAGATGTCCATGTGCATGCGCCACTCGGACGAGGGCAGATAGTCTCCCACATAGCCGCCTTCCAAATCCATCCCGACTACATGCTCAGGCCTCATTTGACGGTAGGGAATTCCCGATGCCGTGATGAGGAATCCCTCCTCTGTGCGGGCGCTGACATTGCCGGAAGTGCCCTGGTTGATGCCCTCGCTGTTCATGCGCAGACATGTTGCGATGATGTCTCGCCGCAGATTGAGGTACTTGATCTTGGCCATGATGAGCGTTGCGTCTCCCGGCGAGAACTGCGATCTAGTGCGACGCGACCAATACGAGAATTACGCCGTTCTCGTCAAAGGGACTTGCGCTGGGCTCCCCCGGGGCACCTTTTAGCGGCGTGTCCGTCCATGTTGGCCGCGTCGGGAAATCGCTAAATCTTCCGCTCCCCTCAGATAACGGAACCAGAAATGCGTCAGCTGCCGAAGGTCTACAAGGTTCGGGTTCCTCCCGAATGGATTGATTACAACGGCCACATGGGAGACTTCGCCTACAATATCGCCTTCAGCAGGGCAGGGGATGGGCTATACGAGCTGTTCGGGCTTGATCCCGGGTACCGCCGGACGACCAATTGTACGATCTACACGCTCGAAACGAGAACCGGCTTCTATCGGGAATGCAAGCTGGGTGATGAGCTTTTTGTCGATTGCCAACTTCTCGACGTCGATGAAAAGCGCGTCCACATGTTCTTGCGCATGTACAGAAAGAATGATGGCGAACAGGTTGCAGGTCAGGAGGCTCTAATTATGCACATGAAACGGAAGCCGGGCCTGCCGCCGGTCGGCACTGCAATGCCGCCTGAGATGCTCAAGGGCCTCTCCGCACTGATGAAGGAGCATGCGAACCTGCCACGCCCGGTAGAGGCGGAACGGCGCATGGGCATTCGGCGCAAGCCCTCATCGGGACAGGGCTGATTAGCTTCCGCTGAAACTCGGTTCGCGGCCTTCGAGCCACGCCCGTGTTCCCTCCGTGCAATCCTTGGAGAGATTTGCGTGGATCATGCATTCTGTCTCGAAATGGAGCATGGTCTCGAGCGAGGCTTCCAAGCCCCTGTCCAGCATCACCTTGTGAAGCTGAACCGCCATCGGAGCCCGCGTTGCTATTCGCTCCGCGAGTCTCTGTGCCTCCTCGCGCAGCTTGTCCTCGCTCACCATGCGATTAACGAGGCCGATTCTGTAGGCCTCTTCTGCGGATATGAATTCCCCCGTATAGGCAAGCTCCCGGGCCTTGGCGATGCCGACCTTGCGCGGCATGAAATACGTTCCCCCATTCGTTATCGTCGCACCAATGTTCACTTCCGGAAAGCCGAATTGGGCGCTTTGCGCCGCAACCACGAGGTCGCAGGCGAATACCAGTTCACAGCCGGCGCCGACGGCATAGCCGTGCACGGCGGCAATGAAAGGGAAACGCGCAAGTCTGATCATCCGGGTTGTCTCCTGCAGCGCCTTCTGCCACTCCCGCAACTGCGTGGCGCCGACCCGCCCGGATTGAATGTCGTCGCAGTGCTCCTTGATCTCTCCGACGTCATGACCCGCGAGGAAGGCGCGTCCTTCTCCCGCGAATACCGCGCACCTCACGGACAGATCGGCATTGAGCGCTCGCAACTGCTCACCCAAACTCTGCCAAGTGGAGATGGTCATTGCGTTGAGTTTCTTCGGCCTGTCGAAGATGATCCACGCAACAGAACCCCGGCGCTCAACCCTGATGGCTGACGTCATGCAAAACCTCCTGCATCTGATGGAAAGAGGATGACTGGAATGACCGTGCGCAATAACCTTATATGTTGTTCATCAGCAGGTTAGTTGCCGCTGTCTGGCGCAGCAAGGCCAATGTGGACAGGAGCCATGTGGGAGCAAATCATCAGCGAAACTCGCCCCGAGAACCTCTCAGAAAAGAGCATTCTGCATGTGCTCCGCCAGCGCCTAGCAAGCTGTCCAACCAAGCCGTGGCTCGTCTTGCCTGAAACCACACTCACCTATGGAGACGCTGACGCATTGTCGAACCGTTTTGCGCGGGGCATGAGGAACGCCGGCATCACGGCAGGGGAGACATTGCTTGTGATGCTTCCCAATGATCTCGATCTCATCATGTCTTGGTTGGCCTGCGCAAAACTCGGCGTTATCGAGGTGCCGGTCAATACGGCCTATCGCGGCGACATTCTCGCGCATATCATCCAGGACTCCCGAGCACGACACATGCTCATTTCTTCCGCCTTCCTCGACAGGCTGGCGGAGCTGGGAAGTCTCGGCAGCCTCGAGCGATGCTATGTTCGTCATGAGGGAAACGCGCCATATCCGGGGCTAAAGCTCGAGTTTCGTGACATCGCGAACCTGATCGACGCTGACGCGTCTCCGCCGGAGGGGGTCGCGAGCACAAGCCTTATCAAGGCGATCATGTATACGTCGGGTACGAGCGGCCGTTCGAAAGGAGTTATCGTCTCTCATGCACATGCTTATGAGTATGCCAACGGCTGCGCCTCGGCGATTGGAGTGACGGACTCCGACGTCTACTACACGGCGGGTCTTCCCCTGTTCCATGTTGCCGGCAAATGGGGTGTCCTGTTCGGCTCCGCCATCAAGGGTGCGACGACGGTGATTGCCCGGCAGTTCAGCGCCACCAATTTTTGGAGCGAGGTGCGAAATCATGGCGTCACAGCCACATATCTTCTCGGCGCAGTGGCCAATTTTCTGCAACGGCAGCCGGTGAAAGCTGATGATCACGAAAATCCCCTGCAGAAGGTGCTGATGTGCCCGCTCCTTGCCGATCTTGACGATTTCATCCATCGTTTCCGGCTCCGCGTGGGAACGGCCTATGGCTCGACCGAGGCCAATGCGCCGATAGTGTTGCCGGCGGGGTCGCCCATCAGGCACCCGCAGGTGGTGGGCAGGGTTCGTTCGGATTTGTTCGACGTTTGCATTTTGGATGAGTTCGATGAGGAACTGCCGAGGGGGCGCGTCGGCCAGATCGCCGTGCGCCCTAAGGTGCCCAATGTGACGATGCTCGGCTACTGGCATCAGCCCGAGGCAACCGTCGAGATGTGGCGGAACCTTTGGCTCCATACGGGCGATGCCGGTTTTCAGGACAAGCACGGTCTGCTCTACTTCACCGACCGTCTCAAGGACACCATTCGCCGACGCGGCGAGAACATCTCCTCCATGGAGGTCGAAGGCGTGATCAATCAGCACCCGGCCGTCCAGGAATGTGCCGTGTTCCCCGTAAAGTCTGTTCACACGGAAGAGGAAGTCATGGTGGCAATTGTCCTTCGCCCAGGGCAAGCAGCCCATCCGCAGGACATCGTTCGTTTTCTTGAGCCGCGGATGGCGCAGTTCATGCTGCCTCGCTATATCCGCATGATGTCCGGCTTGCCGAAGACCCCCACCGGAAAGACCAGAAAGCATCTTCTGAAGGATGAGGGAGTAACTCCAGATACTTGGGATCGCGAGGTTCCTTGCTAGCTCGAGGCGGCCAAGGTTGCAGGACGGCTGCCTCAAAGCCGTATGAAAGGCTGTAGGGCGTGTCTAACTGTCAGGCTAACGGACGCGTTGGCCGGTGGCTGCATCAAAAATGAAAAGACGTCCGGTTGCCAGAGCCACTTCGATGGCGTCGCCGTGCTTGCCATTGAAGTCCTTGGGCGCTTTCACCGTGAGCTTGTCCTGGCCAGTCTCCACAGTCACGAGGGTGTGGTCGCCGATCAGCTCGGTCGTGTAGATCGTGCCTTTCAGAACGCCCTTGGTGGGAGCCACCACCGTGCAGTCCTCAGGTCTGACGCCCAGGATGGCCTTGCCGATCTGCCCGGCAACGGGGGTCTCGACGGAAGTGCCGTTGGCTTGAAAGCGCCTTCCTTCAAGACTGCCATGCACAACGTTCATGGGCGGCGAGCCGATGAACTGGGCGACGAACAGATTCGCAGGGTTGTTGTAGATCTCGGCCGGCGTCGCCAGTTGCTGAAGGACCCCCGTCTCGAGGATGGCCACCCGGTGAGCAAGCGTCATGGCCTCGATCTGGTCGTGGGTTACATACATCGTGGTAATGCCAAGTGTCTGCTGCATGTGCTTGAGTTCGGCCCGCATGTGTCCCCTGAGCTTGGCATCGAGATTGGACAGGGGCTCGTCCATGAGAAACACCGATGGCCGCCGGATGATGGCGCGAGCCAGCGCTACACGCTGCCTCTGGCCGCCGGACAATTCACGCGGATAACGCTCGAGGAGATGATCGAGCTGCACTTGGGCAGCCGCATCGCGGATGGCGGCGTCCATTTCCGCCTGGTTAATCTTGCGAACCTTGAGAGGAAAGCCGATGTTTTGCGCAACCGTCTTGTGCGGATAAAGCGCATAGGACTGGAAAACCATGGAGATGTCGCGGTACTTCGGCAGGATGTTGGTCACGTCTCTGTCGCCGATGAGGACGCGGCCGCCGGTTGCGGTTTCCAGCCCTGAAAGAATTCGCAGCGCCGTGGTCTTGCCTGAGCCGGAAGCGCCCAGCAGAACCAGGAACTCGCCCGGCGCAATGTTGAGAGTGAATTCCTCCAGCACTCTCACGGAGCCGAAATACTTCCGGACCTTGTCGAATCTGACAGGAACTTTCCTGTTGACGCTGGTCATTGCTACCCCTTCACCGCGCCCAAAAGCACGCCCCTGGCAATGAATCTTGTGAGCAGGATTGCCATCAGAATGACCGGAATAATCATGACGACGATAATAGCGCACATCTCCCACCACAGAATTCCCTTCTCGCCTGCGTTCTTCGCGGCCACCATGATCGGCATGGTCTGTGCCTTGGCGGTCGAGAGGAACACGGCGAAGAGATACTCGTTCCAGTTCAGGATGAGCGTCAGCAGTGTGGTCGCGGCAAGGCCGGGCCGCGTCAGGGGCAGCACGATCTCCCAGAAGATGCCGAACCGCGTGGCGCCATCGAGCTGGGCGGATTCCTCAAGCTCCATGGGCAAATTGGCGAAAAAGTCGTGCATCAGCCAGACAACGATCGGTAGATTGGTCACGGCATAGATGATGATCAGCGCCAAATGAGTGTCCAACAGGCCGACCGCCTGGAACATCATATAGACCGGAATCATCACCACGATCGGAGGAAGAACGCGCTGTGAGATCATCCAGAAGAGGATGTCATTGTTGCCGAGGCTGGTCGTGAACCGCTTGCCGAGCGCGCGGGCGAGGAAAAAGAAGAGCGCCAAGGCAATGGCGGACGTCACATACCAGGGAAGACCCACATAGCTGGTGGTGACGATGACGATAAGAGTCAGGATGACGAAGACAATGATATTGCCGAACTTCGGCTTGTACTGCACGCGCGCCAGGGCATAGGCGGCCATGCTGCCGACGCTAATGCACAGCGCTGTAGAGACAATGCTGATGACAAGGGAATTTGTGAACGCCAGATAGAGTTTGCAAATTTGCGGCTCCATCGGCGCTATGCGCACGAACGGCGAGAGAAGAAAGGCCAGCGAGTTGTGTACGAGCAGGACGAATTGTCGGCCGATGGCATACCAGTCGCAGTAGGGGTCCGCCGAAAGATGCACGCGCCAGGCGTCGAGGTTGGGCTGGAAATCCACGAAAGGAATGAAATAAGGCCCCTGGTTGACGGCCGCTGCATCCTTGAATGCGGTGATGACGACCCAGTAGATCGGGAAGATGACGAAGGCCGACCAGAAGATGAGCAGTCCATAAGCGAGGAGTGTCGCCGCCGGCGACATCCTGCCGATGGCAGGCGGCTCGAACAGACGCTCGAGCAGACTGCGGTCAGCTTTCTCGAACTTGAATGAGTGCCAGCTCATACTGCCTTCCCAAGCTGACGCCTTACAACCAGGTTGAAGAACGATGAGCAGACGACGACCGTAAGGATGAGCAGGAGATAGGCCACCGCCGCAGAGGATCCCATATCGTTGGCGCGCCACAGGAAGTACGAGTGCAAGGTCATGGATTCGGTGGCGATCCCAGGCCCTCCCGAGGTCATGATGTTGGGAAGATCTACGATCTTGAAAGCCTCGATCATGCGAATGAGAATCACCGTCGCAGCGACCGGGACGATCTGCGGCCAGATAATCTCGCGGAAAATCTGAACATTGGACGCGCCATCCACCTGCGCCGCTTCGACATGGTCGCGCGGGACGTTTTCCAGTGCTGCCAGCATGCAGATGAAAATAAAGGGAATCCATTGCCAGGAGTCCCCCAGGACGATGAACCATCGCGCTGCCCAGGCGTCGGTCGACCATGCCCAGTCACGCAGGCCGATGAATTCCCAGAAGGGCTGGAACGGACCCTTGGTGATGTCGAGCACCATCTTGAACGCGTAGCCGACGCCCAGAGGTGTGATCATCAAGGGAATGAAAAAGAGAACGCGAAAGAAGTTCTTCCCGGCAATCGGCTGGGAACACAGGAAGGCCAATGCCGTTCCAATGACGAATTGCAGCGAGCACCCCACAACCACATAAAAGAGTGTTGTTAGGAGCGTGCCCCAAGGATTCCCCGAAAGCAGTGTGCCGCTCAGGATCCAAATCATGAAAATTGCCAGCGCCGCCGAGATGATGCGGCCGATTATGCCAATCCACGTCGCGCCGGCCCGGAAGGATCGGTGGAGCCATAATAGCGAGGCCGCCACAACAGCGAGCGTGACGAACCACCCCAAGATACTCATGCTCTCAAGCCGGCCCAGAAAGTGTGCCTGCTCATTTCCGGTGAATTGAGCAACGAAATTCTGAAACCACACGAAGCGGAATCTCAGCCCCGTGGGGGAAAACTTCACGCGGCTCAAGGCAAACACGATGGAGTAGAACGTTGGGAAGATAGCGAAAATCAAGATTAGGATGACGGCGGGCGCAATGAAAAACGTCCGCGAATGGCGATCAAACCATTCCGTCCAGCTCTCACCCGTGAGAAGTCCAGCCGGGGAAAGCCCCGGCTGGATGTTGTCTTCAGCACGAAGCAAGTTCGTTGCAGCTTATTTGCCGAGCGAAAGAGCCTGGGCCTTTATCTGCTCGTCACGGCCGAAGTCGTCCGTGATCTTTTCCCAGCCGTCCTCGATGTTCTTCAGCGCCTCATCGACGGTGATTTCGCCGGCGAGATAACGGGCAAGCTCCGTGTCAAGCACGATGCCTGTATACTGCTGCGCGCCGGGAATTTTCAGATCGGAAGCCATGTTGGGATTGTTCAGGGCGCCGTTGATGGCCCCCATATAGTTCTCCGCAAGATCCGCCGGCATGCCGGCCTTTACCCAAAGATCCGTGCTTTTGAGCTGGGACAGCCGGTACGGGTTGTAACCCGTGGAACCGATTGTCACGTCGATATTGGATTGCGCAGCCTGATTCATATGGGACAGGAAGGCATAGGCTGCTTCCTTCTTTTTGGCATCGGCCTTGGCGTTGATCGCGCCGGCCCAGCCTCCGAAGGCGGCAAAGGGCGCATAATTGATGCCGTCAACCGAATGGGGAGCGGTCTCCTGGGAAACCGGAACGAGTTTGCCGGTGGCGCGGTCGAGCACTTCGGTGGAGCCCACGGCTGCTATGGCAAAGATGAGGCCCTTGACCTTGGCAGCGTCAGGGTCGAGCTGCAGTGTGCCTGGATCGCCCCATTCGATCAGCAACCCGCAACGTCCTGCCTTGAACAGAGCGCGCGTATCGCCGATGTCCATGTTGAGTTCCTCGGGCGGACCGTACTTGCCGGTCTCCTTGTAGAGCTCGAAGGCTTTTTTCCAGGCTTCATTGTTGATGAGCGGCTTCATCGTTGCATTGTCGAAATGGAACCCCTGGGCAGTGCCCTGTGTCTGCACGAAGGGAGCGGCCATGGTCTGGATTGCCATGTAGGACTGGGCGTTGCGCTTCTTGAAGATGCACGAACCGTAGTCGGCCTCACCGTCGCCATTCATGTCCTGGCCATGGATCTTGGCAGCCACATCGAGATAGTCTTGCCAGGTCTTTGGCGGCTGCAGGCCGGCTTTTTCAAGCACGTCCTTCCGGTAGTAGACCATCTGGAAATCGCCATCGACCATCAGAAGCATGGTCTTGCCGCCGATCTTCTGGCCGAAATCGCGGAAATAGGGCGCGATGTCCGCGGGATCGAGCTTGGAATCCTTGGCGACGTAGGGGTCGAGATCTTCGAGAAGGCCGGCAGCGGCCAATTCGACACCCCAACCTGCCGCGAAGACGCCCATATCGATCGAGTTCGTGCC
>DATBMX010000253.1:0-3116 GCA_036554625.1 Aestuariivirgaceae bacterium | reverse complement strand
TTCGAGGTCTCGCGCGCATGATCGAGCTCGCGATGCAGCGGCAGGATCAGCGCGGCGTTCTCGGCGAGCACCAGATTGTCGGGCGTGACCGCGACCCCTTGGGCGCGCAGCCGTTCGATCTCGTCCAGGAACGCCCATGGGTTCACCACCACGCCGTTGCTGATGATGGCGATCTTGCCGGGCCGCACGACGCCCGAGGGCAACAGCGACAGCTTGTAGGTGACGCCGTCGATGACCAGCGTGTGCCCGGCATTGTGGCCGCCCTGGAATCGCACCACGATATCAGCGCGTTCCGACAGCCAGTCGACGATCTTGCCCTTGCCCTCATCGCCCCATTGGGCGCCGATCACTGCGACATTGGCCATGATGAGAATCCTGTGGCTCGGGCCTGTGTTTCTAGAACATGAGCGGCTTTGCCTGCCGCACATGTGGCAGCGCCTGCACTTTCGCGAGCACCGGGCCTGCGATGGGCTCGTCGATCTCGACAAGGGCGATGGCGTCCCCGCCCCGCTCCTGCCGCCCGAGGTGGAAGGAGGCGATATTCACGCCGGCATTGCCGAGCACCATGCCGAGCGCGCCGATGAAGCCAGGCTTGTCGGCATTGGTCACATACAGCATGTGCTGTCCGAACTCGGCCTCCATGTTGATGCCCTTGATTTGAATGATGCGCGGCTTGCCGTCGGAGAACACCGTACCCGCGACCGACCGCTCGAACCCGTCCGATTTCACCGTGAGCCGCACGTAGCTGTCGTAAATCCCCCGCGAGGTCTGGCGCGTCTCGTCAACTCGCAAGCCACGCTCGCGTGCCACTACGGGAGCGCTGACCATGTTGACGGTGCCGAGCATAGGCTCGAGAAGGCCGGCGAGCAGCGC
The DNA here is from genome assembly GCA_036554625.1 of Aestuariivirgaceae bacterium. Classification (GTDB taxonomy): domain Bacteria; phylum Pseudomonadota; class Alphaproteobacteria; order Rhizobiales; family Aestuariivirgaceae; genus DATBLQ01. The sequence continues at coordinate 2,243 of DATBMX010000253.1, read as the reverse complement.
CGAGGTGAGCGCTTTGAGATTGAGATCACCGGCGCTCCCCGCATATTCGACGATCACCGAATCGATTGGCGCCTCGGTGAGCTGACCGGCGAACGAGCCGAGCTTTTCGGCCAGCGCGATATAGGGCTTGAGCCGCGGCGCCTCATCGGCCGTGATCGATGGCATGTTGAGCGCGTTGGTCACTGCTCCGCTTGCCAGGTAGTCCGCCATCTGCTCGGCAATCTGCACCGCCACTTTTTCCTGCGCCTCGGTTGTCGAGGCTCCGACGTGGGGCGTGCACACGACGCTTTGATGCCCGAACAGCGGATGTTCCCGCGCCGGCTCCTCGCTGAACACGTCGAGAGCTGCGCCCGCGACATGGCCTGAATCGAGGGCCGCCTTCAACGCCTCCTCGACGATGAGCCCGCCCCGCGCGCAGTTGATGATGTGCACGCCGCGCTTCATCGTCGCCAGTGCGCGCTCATCGATGATGTTGCGCGTCTTGTCCGTCAGCGGCGTGTGCAGGGTGATGAAATCGGCGCGCCGGAACAGCTCGTCGAGTTCGACCTTCTCCACGCCAAGCTCTTTCGCCCGCTCGTCTGACAGAAAGGGGTCGAAGGCGATCACCTTCATTCTGAGGCCTCGCCCGCGGTCGGCGACGACAGAGCCGATATTGCCGCAGCCGATGATGCCGAGCGTCTTGTTGAGAATCTCGACCCCCATGAAGCGGTTCTTCTCCCATTTGCCCGCCTGGGTGGAGCGGTCGGCCTGCGGAAGCTGCCGCGCCACCGCCAACATCATGGCGATGGCGTGCTCGGCCGTCGTCACGGCATTTCCATGCGGCGTGTTCATGACGATGATGCCGCGCGCCGTCGCCTGCGGAAGATCGATATTGTCGACGCCAATGCCGGCGCGCCCGATGACCTTGAGCCGCGGCGCGGCATGGATGAGCTTCGCCGTCACCTTCGTTTGCGAGCGAACGGCGAGCCCATCGAAACCGCTGATGGCGGCGTGCAGCGCTTCCTTGTCCTGGCCAAGCTCCGGCTGGTAATCCACTTCGATGCCGCGCCGGTTGAAGATGTCGACGGCAGCTTCGCTGAGCCTGTCGGAGATCAGCACCCGCGCTTTCATCGGGCCGAAACTCCAGCCGGGACGGCCGCCGCTGCCCCATGCGCCCAGTCGAGCCAGGGCAGCAGCGCCTTGATATCGGCGGCCTCGACCGTTGGTCCGCACCAGATGCGCAGGCCTGGCGGTGAATCTCTGTGGGCCGCGATGTCGAAAGCGGCCTGCTCCTCTTCGAGAAGCTTTGCCATTCGTTTCGGAACCGATTCGTCTCCCTGGACGGTCAGGCACACGGATGTGTTGGAGCGCGTGCGCGGATCCCTCGCCAGATGGGCGATCCACGGCCGATCCTTGAGCCAGCTGCTCAGAACCGCGGCATTGGCGTCCGCCCGCTGCATCAGGGTTTTGAGCCCGCCGATGGATTTGGCCCACGTCAGGGTGACGATCCAGTCCTCGACGCACAGCATCGACGGCGTATTGATCGTTTCGCCCTCGAAAAGAGCCTCATTCATCCTGCCTCCGCTGGCGAGCCGGAAAATCTTGGGGGTGGGCCAGGGCGGAGAGTAGTTCTCAAGCCTTTCAATCGCCCTTGGCGACAGCACGATCATGCCATGCGCCGCCTCGCCGCCAAGCGCCTTCTGCCCGGAGAAGGTCACCACATCGAGCTTCGGGAAATCGACCGCCTGCGCGAAGACGGCGGACGTCGCATCGCAGATCGTCAAGCCTTCGCGCCCGTCTGAGATCCAGTTGGCATCGGGAACGCGCACGCCCGACGTTGTACCGTTCCAGGTGAACACGCAGTCCCTCCTGGCATCGACGAGGCTCAGATCGGGAAGCTCCCCATAGGGGGCCTCGATGATTCGAACGTCCTTGAGCTTGAGCTGGTTCTTGACGTCGCTCGCCCAGCTTCGACCGAAGCTTTCCCAGGCCAGCACGTCGACGCCGCGCCGGCCGAGCATCGTCCACAGCGCCATCTCCACAGCCCCCGTGTCGGATGCCGGCACGACGGCGATTCGGTACTCCGCCGGAAGATCGAGGACCTCGCGGGTCAGGGCCAGCGCCTGTTTGAGGCGAGCCTTGCCTGCGGCCGACCGGTGCGAGCGGCCGAGAACGGCGCCCTCGAGTGTCTGCAGCTGGAAACCGGGAATCTTGGCGCAGGGTCCGGAGGAAAAAAACGGTCGCGCGGGGCGCGAACCAGGCCT
>DATBMX010000174.1:0-2933 GCA_036554625.1 Aestuariivirgaceae bacterium | reverse complement strand
TTGCGACGTGATGATCAACATCGGCGCTCGCTTCGATGACCGTATAACCGGCAAGATCGACCAGTTCTCGCCCGGCTCGCGCCGGATCCATGTCGATATCGATCCGGCATCGATCAACAAGACCGTGCGGGTGGATGTGGCGATCATCGGTGACAGCGCCCATGTTCTTGAAGACATGATCCGCGTCTGGAGGAACCGCCAGCCCACACTCGACAAGGCGGCTCTCAGGAGCTGGTGGGATCAGATCAAGAAATGGCAGGCACGCGACTGTTTGCGCTATCGGCACAACAAAGACGTGATCATGCCGCAATATGCGGTCGAGCGACTTTATGCCCTCACCAAGGACAAGGATACCTACATAACGACAGAGGTCGGGCAGCACCAGATGTGGGCGGCCCAGTTCTACAGATTCGAGGAGCCCAACCGCTGGATGACCTCAGGCGGCCTCGGCACGATGGGCTATGGGCTTCCAGCCACCATCGGCGTGCAGATCGCCCATCCCCAATCCCTTGTCATAGATATCGCGGGCGATGCTTCGGTGCTGATGACGATGCAGGAAATGTCGACAGCCGTGCAATACCGGCTGCCGGTGAAGATCTTTATTCTGAACAACCAGTATATGGGAATGGTGCGGCAGTGGCAGCAGCTGTTGCACGGCAACAGGCTCTCGGAAAGCTACATGGATTCCTTGCCCGATTTCGTGAAGCTTGCAGAGGCTTACGGTTGTGTCGGCATTCGCTGTGAAAAACCAGCCGATCTCGATTCAGCCATCGAGGAAATGATCTCGGTCAAGCGGCCGGTCATCTTCGACTGCCGCGTCGCCAACCTGGCGAACTGCTTTCCGATGATACCTTCCGGCAAGGCGCATCATGAGATGCTGCTTGGCGAAGACGTGCCTGATGAGGAAATCGACCACGCTATCGGCGAGGAAGGCAAGGTACTGGTGTAATCATGGATGCGAGAAGCCAACCGATGGACGACAAGGGTCCGATGGACAACAAGAGTCCTCAGCCGCCTGCCTCCGCCTATTTCATGGATGCGCGCAAGCAGCCGCCCGAAACCCACACTCTATGTGTCATGGTCGACAACGAACCGGGCGTTCTCGCCAGAGTCATCGGGCTCTTTGCCGGACGCGGCTATAACATCGAATCGCTCACGGTGTCGGAAACCTCGCACGAGAAACATGTCTCGCGCATTACCGTGGTCACCACCGGCACGCCCAACGTGCTCGCGCAGATCCGCTCTCAGCTCGAGCGCTTGGTGCCCGTTCACTCCGTTGCCGATCTCACGGTGATGGGCAATGCCATTGAACGCGAATTGGCGCTGGTCAAGGTGGCGGGCAAGGGAGAAAAACGCGTCGAGGCGCTGCGTCTGGCAGAGGCTTTCCGCGCACGCGTGATCGATGCCACCACCGAGTCCTTCATCTTCGAACTGACGGGGAAGGTCGACAAGATCGAGCAGTTCATTCAGCTGATGGTGCCGATCGGGCTCATGGAGGTGTCGCGAACCGGCGTGGCGGCGATCAGCCGCGGACCCGAGGCCATGAAGGTCTAGGGTCCGCTGCCCTGTCTGAGAGGGAGGGCAGGGTGCCTATTGCCCCAGGTAAGTTTCGAGCGCGGCGATGGCCTGGGTCGCATCCGATTCTCCGGCTTTCTCAGCCTTGCGATACCATTCAAGCGCCTTGGCGGCATCGCCTCGCATTCCTTGAACGTTCATGGAGCCCAGAATCACCGGATCATAGGTTCGGGCAATCGACCGTGCAGCCCGGATGTTCCCGAGATCATAGGCGCGGTCGTAGAAGCGCCGCGCAGCCGCGACATCGCCGAGTTCCATGAGCGCGTCGCCCCGGGCCATAAGAGGGCGAGAAGGGTCGTCGATGCCCATTGCCATCGCCGGCGCCTCGGCAGCCTCCTCGATGGCAGCGAGCTGCACCTCGGGAGGCGGAGGTTCGGCCAGAGGCACCTCCTTGGAATCGGCTACCCCCGCCGACGCTTCCCTGACGTTGAGCGCCGGTTCGATGGCCGACGACCCGGGCTCCTGATTCTTTTTCACCGGGCTAATGGTGACGGAGATTTCCTGCGGGGGCGTGGCGAGCTCCCCGGTCTCCTGCTCCAACGCCTCGACCGACAACCGCAGCTGGCCTGACATTTCGGCTGGAACCTGAAGAGAAACGCGTTTCTGATCAGCGGGCTTCAATAGCCACGAGCCGTCCTTCAGCCGCTCCCCTGCCGAGAGCGTGACAAGGCTCGGCACGCCGACAAGCCGGAGGTCCACCTTTTGATCGCGAGACGTTGCCGCGGCCCGCAGGGTGAGAGGGATGTCCGTGCCGGCGGCACCTTCGGCGTCGAAAGTTTCAAGCTTGACGGCCGCCAGTTTCTTCGTTCGATCGCCAGTGGCTGCAGCCAGAGGCTGTTCGGTCGAGGCGCGCGCGGGCATCTGGCTGTTTGCAAGCTTCGTGACATGTGACGGCATGAGTTGGCGGGCGACGTCCGCCAAGCGCGCCTCGATTTTGGTCGTTGACTGCCAATCATAAGCGAAAATAAAAGCCGACAGTCCGATGAGGAACGAGGCAGTGAACAATGTCGCCACGCGCAAGGGTCGGAGCCGGCGAGGACGCGCCGCCTTGGGGACGGGTGCCGTTCTGCGAGACTTCCGGCTGCGGCGGTCGTCCCGGTTCAAAGCCTCCTGAAGACGCGCCAGCGCATTCTCCACCCGCTGAGCACTGTGAAGCGCTTCATCCCAGACATCCGGCAGGCTGGGCGCTTTGGAGGATTGTCTTACGCTGAGCGCGCGCGCCTCGGCTTCCGGCACGAAGATAGCCTCATCTTCGAGCAGGGCCGCCTTTGCAGGGTTGGGCATGGCCATTCGTTTGGGCGAAGGTGGAAGGGCCGCTATGACGGGCTCGGCCGGTGATGTTTCCTCTGGACGAGGCT
>DATBMX010000167.1:0-3184 GCA_036554625.1 Aestuariivirgaceae bacterium | reverse complement strand
ACCGGCGCCGCTCGGCATGAACATCGGCTCTTCTCCGCACTCGCTGGCGGCTGCTGCGATGGCCGCCGCCAGGTCCTCGGCCATGCGGGTCGGCGCGATCCGGGCAAGGGTTTCGGCATGCATCGTCACCGGACCGCTTTTCGCCTCGGCAACCCAGGCAAGGACGTTCTGTTCGAGCCGGTCGAGCATCGACGTGTCCGTGTCGCGAAACTCGAGCGTCATTTCGCCTTCGCTGGGCACGACATTGGCGGCGCCCGGCCGCAAGGCGATGCTGCCGATATTCCAGACTGTGCTCGCGCCGCCAAGGCGTGGGAATTCGTCCGCAATCCGGGTCGCGAGCCGGAACAGCGCCAGGCCGGCATCCTTGCGCATCGCCATTGGCGTGGTGCCCGCGTGATCGGCCTGTCCCCGGCTGCGGATGCGCAAGCGGCGAATTCCGACCAGCCCCGTGACGACCCCGATGCGCCGGCCCACGGATTCCAGGCGCGGCCCCTGCTCGATATGTGCTTCGAGATAGCAGAGAACGCGCGCCGGATCACGGCGGATGAGGGGGCCTTCGTTGCGCAGAGCTGCCAGCGCTTCAGCGAGGGGCATGCCGTCCTGGGATCTTGCCGCTCGGATCTCCGCATCGGTGACGGTGTCGCAGAAGGAACGGCTGCCCAGGACCGACAGGAAGCAGCCCTCCTCGTCCTGGAATGAGACGACATCGACGCCGACCCGCGATGCGCTCCCCGCCTCGATCGAGGCGCGAGCGATCTCGAGGCCGTAGATGACGCCCAGCGCCCCGTCGAGCCAACCGCCTTTCGGAACCGTGTCGGTATGCGAGCCGACGAGGATCGCGCGATCTGCCCCGGGATAGCGGCCGTAGACGTTCCCGACGCTATCCATCTGGGCGGCAAGGCCGGCCTCCTGCATGCGGCCCATCAGCCAGCGTCGCGCTTCGATATCAGCCCTGGACAGCGCAACGCGGTCGACCCCGGTACCGAGCTTGCCGATGGAGGCAAGCTCGCGCAGGTCGGCGATGAGGCGGTCGGCTTTGATCGGCGCCATCAACGTCCCTCCCGCAACTCGTGCACGCTTCGTCGAAGTTGATCCACAAACGCGTCGCGAACTCGGCCTGCTCCCTCTCCCCGAAGGGGAGAGGGCTGGGGTGAGGGGGTAACGATGAATCGAATCGATCCGAACCCCCTCACCCGCCCACGCTCACGCCCGGGCGACCTCTCCCCTTTGGGGCTACCGTTAGCACAGATGTTGCGGTGCGATTCAACGGGTATTGCGGTGCGATTCGCCGATATTGCAGTGCGATTCCCTTTGTCATGGATGGATCTGCCGTGATTCTGTCTGCGCCATCGCGATTCGGGGAGGCGGCGATGGTGGAGACGGCCATTGGCTATTTTGGCGATGAACGACGCAGAAAAGTGGGTGAGCTGCTGGTCGAGCGGATTGCCGAGCGGCAGGCGGTCAGCGTGCGCAAGCTGGGAGACGGGCGCGCGGAACAGGTCAAGTTTCGTCGCTTCCTGTCGAACGACTCTGTGACAGTGGAAGAGATGGTGTCGTATCGCGCGGTGTTGGCGGCCAGAGCGGCAGTGGGCCGGCATGTGCTGGCAATACAGGACACCAGCGAAATCAATTACGAAGCGCAGCGCGGACGCAAGCGCGAGCTCGGCACCGTCGGCAATGGCACCGACGTGGGGCTTTTTGTCCATCCTATCCTCGGCATAGATGCACACACCGAGCAATGCTTCGGACTGCTCCATGCGCAGGTGTGGCGCCGACGCAAGCGCAAAACCACGAACTACAAGCACCTGCCGATTGAGGCCAAGGAATCCTATCGCTGGCTGAAAGGAGCGACGCAAGCGAAAGCGCGGCTGGCGGAAGCGTCGATGGTCACCATCATGGATGACCGCGAGGGCGATATCTACGAAAAATGGGCTCGCCTGCCGGACCACCAAACCCATCTTCTGACGCGCGCCGCTCAGAATCGCAGCTTGGCTGGTGGCGGCACTTTGTTCCCCACCTTGGCAGGCTTTCCCGAAGCGCACCGCTACCTGCTGGATGTGAGCGCGCAACCGGGCAAGCGCAGCGCACGGCAGGCGTGCATAGCGGTGCGCTTCGGAAGCGTGCGCATCCGGCGGTCGAGCTGCTCCGATCCGAAGGCTCCGGAGGAAATCGAGCTGTACGCGGTTGAAGCGCGCGAGCTTGATCCGCCTCGCGGCGAGAAGCCAATCTGTTGGCGCTTGGTGACGACCCATACCGTGGAGACGGTTGCGCAAGCCCTGCGCGTGATCGGCTGGTATCGGCTGCGCTGGCATATCGAGCAGCTGTTCCGGACGCTCAAGCGCCAAGGCCTCGGTATCGAGCAAAGCGTGATCGAAGACGGTGTCGCGCTCGAGAAGCTTGCCATGATCGCGCTCATCGGAGCTTGCATCACGATGCAGCTCGTGCTGGCACGCGCTGCTGATGGGCAAGATGCGCCCGCTGAACGCGTCTTCGACGAAGAGGAAATCGAAACCCTGCATGCATTGCAGTCGAAGCTGCAGGGGCGGACCGCGAAACAGAAGAACCCTTATCATCCGGGCACTCTGGCCTGGGCGGCCTGGACGATCGCACGTCTTGGCGGCTGGACCGGCTACGAGAGCGAGCGATCGACAGGCCCGATCACGATGCGAGATGGACTGCAACGCTTCAACTCTCTTGTTGATGGCTATCGGTTGGCGAAAAATGTGTGCTCAAGTTAGCCCCATTGGGGAGAGGGAGCACACCGAGGTTGTCGACAGGTCATCGGCTCAAACATGAATGCGGCTCATTTCACAATATCGGGCCTCACTGACGATTGTCAGGTTTTCGAACTCGGTGACCGGGGCCCATCAGTGGGTTCGGCTTCAGGAGTGTTTCGCGATGAACCCGAGGACCGCGGCGTCGAACTCCCGGGTCCTGGTTTCCGACGCGCAGTGCCCGCCGCTTTCCAGCACCTTTAGCTCGGAGCCCGGTATCAGGCGCGCCAGCTCTCGCGAGAAATATGGCGGGGTCAGGAAGTCGTCTTTCGCACAGATAATCAGAGTCGGCGTCTTGATACCCGGCAGGTCCGCGGTTCGGTCGAAGCTCACGATGGCGTCGATGCGGCTTGCAACGATCTCCGGGGCCGGAAATGCGGCCATGCCGACCTTCTCGCGCTCCTCCAGCA
>DATBMX010000162.1:0-3300 GCA_036554625.1 Aestuariivirgaceae bacterium | reverse complement strand
GATGGTGCCCCCGTCGCCGCGCTGTTCGTACGGCACATTGATCGCGTCCAGCTTGGCCGCGACCGCACCTGCCTCGCGGGGCTCGAGCCCCGAGTACAGGATCGCCATCGGAGGCTCGGCGATCAGGCCAAAGATGTAGAGGAAGAACCCGGTCAATGCCGCGGCAACGCCGGCCATGGCGCCGACGCGCACGGCCCCCATTCCCTTCCAGAATTCCGGCAAGGTCCCCTCCGGTTTGATGGGTGGATCTAGACGCGCCAGGCGAGCAGCGGCCGGACCTCCACCGTCGAACTAGGCAAACCTTGCCGGGAGTTCGGTAAAATTCGGCTTAACTCTGCGCAAGAATTCTTAGATTTCTGGGATCAGGCTCGTCACGATGAAGATCGGCGCGGGAAAAGGGGGGAGGGAAAGCGCGAACGAGCGCGCTTGAGAGGCCGGCTGATGCCGAGCGCATCAGCGGGGCGGGACCATCAAACTCGAATGCACTGTGAGAGACACGAAGCCCGCCAGCTACAGCATTCTCGAATAGCTAGTGCCGATACTGTTGCACGCGCGTGGCGCGCAGGCCGGGAAGACCGAAGCGCTCGATCGCGCGTTGCCAAGCGAGGAATTCTTCCACAGTCAACGTGTATCGCTTGCACGCATCCTCGAGAGTGAGCAATCCGCCGCGCACGGCGACGACGACTTCCGCTTTGCGGCGAATGACCCAACGCTTAGTATTGGGCGGAGGCAGATCAGCCAATGTCAGCGGGCTGCCGTCCGGGCCGATCACGTAGCTCACGCGCGGCCGGCGCTGCTCCTCGATCATGTCCTTCATACTCCACCTTCCTTACCCGGCGCGGAGGGTACGGAATGCGGTTTAAGAAACGGCAAAGTGCGACGGTAAACGAAGCAATAAGTCCCTATCATCGCTTGCACTTCTTCGATGAAACGGCGCCTTTACATGGGTAAAGACGCCGTTTCATTGATCTACTGCTTGATCTGCATAAGCTCCTGTAACATCTGATCCGCTGTCGTGATGATGCGTGTCGCCGCGGAGTACGCGCGTTGTGTCGTAATGAGATCGCTGAATTCCTTCGCGAGATCGACGGTGGAGGCTTCGAGCGCGTTGGATGCGATCATGCCGGCGCCACCGGTATTGGCTTCCAGAATGCTTGCGATGCCGGACTCGTCGGTTAGCTGATATGCATTTCCGGCGATCGGCGCCAATCCATCGGGATTGATGAAGGTCGCCAGCGGTATCTTGAAGACGCGCCGTTGAATGCCGTTGTCGAATAGGGCGGTGACATAGCCCTCTTCGTCGACCGATACTGCGGTAAGCGAGCCATAGGGCGCACCATCCACATTCGCGGCAGTGAGCGCCGAGGCCGCATCGAACTGAGTCACGCCGTCGGCCTGGCCGACCGTGCCAAAATTGACGCTCATGGGCTGAGCGATGAGGCCGGTCGATGGATCCCAAGGGACGGTGAAATTTGCAATGCCCGGCCCTGCCAGAGTTCCGTCGGCGTTGAACGTGATCGTGCCCGCGTTGACCGGATTATTCGCCGCGCCTCCGATGTCTGCGGGGTTGCCCTGATACGAGATTTCATATGCCCAGGCGTCGGGCCCGGTCTTTACGAAGGCCAGCTGCATTGGTCGTGCACCGCCCTGGCTGTCGTACAGGTTGATGGTCTGTGCGAACTCGGGCGTCACCACGCCGTTGAACATGTCTCCGGGCGTGTAGGCGGCGACGGCGACAGCAGACGCCTGGAGGTTTGCATCAAGGCTCATCTGAGTCGTGGCCTCGGCGGTGCCATTGATGCTTTGAAGATTGATCACTGAAAGCGCGCTGCGGTTCGCTGGCATGCTGCCATCAGGATTGAGCGTCCACCCTTCGAGGTAGAAGCCGGATGCATTCCTGAGATAGCCATCTGAATCGGCGCTAAAGGACCCTGCCCGGGTGTAGTACACCTGTTGCGGATTCGCTGGGTTCGTGGTGACGATGAAGAAGCCGTTTCCGGTGATTGCTAAGTCGGTCGACGACGCGGTCGAAGTGAGCAGGCCCTGTTGCGTCAGGTGCTGAGTCGAGCTGACCTGAACGCTGTACGGCGTGACTACGTTTGCGCTGCCCGTCGAGGCGAGGAAGGTCGCGAAGTGAGCGGTGTTGGTTTTGTAGCCAACTGTGTTCACGTTCGCGATGTTCGATGAGGTGATGCTGAGTGCGCGACCGTTCGCGTTCAAGCTCGACACGCCGGTCAGAAGAGCGCCGTAGAGGCTCATTTTGCTGTTCCTTGGTTCGCTGGCTATCGGCGCTTCGTCCGTAGGCCTTGATTGACAGCCCGCTGCTTCTCGGCGGGCCGAAAACTATGGGGTCTGCGAAAGCAGGGTAGCCTTGCTCATGGGCACACCTAGCGGGCCGATCATCAGGATCGGCTCGTTGCCCGTAAGATCGACCTCACTGATGACGCCCTGGCTCGCGACTCGGGTTCCAATCGAAACGCCATCGCTCGTCTTTGCGATAACCATGAGCTTGTACGGCCCCGGCGGGAGTGGCACGCCGCCGTTGCCCAGGCCGTTCCAGTCGAAGCTGTGCACGCCGGCGTCGAGTTCGGCCTGCGTTGTGTGCACGACCTGACCGCGTGCATCGAGGATGGTGAGCGTCGCGGTGGCGGCGTCATTGTCGAGTGCATAGATCCACCGTGCTTCGCCGTTTATCAATGCGGCCATCCCATCCGTGAGCGTCAGCGTCTTGCCAAGATAAGAAACGGCGTCAGCGGCGCTGCCGGCTTTAGTCAGGGCGATAAGGGATTCGAGGTTTTTGTTGGAATTGATCTGTTGCTCGACTTGCGAGAACTGGACCAGCTGCTGTGTGAACTCGTTTGTGTCCATCGGCTCGAGCGGATCCTGATTCCTGAGCTGGGCCGTGAGCAAAAGCAGAAACGTGTCGACGTTCGCCGCGAGCTGGCTCTCGGAGCGGCTGGCTGCCGTAGTGGCCGCAATTGACCCTATCTCCATGCTGTTCTCCTAGACCCTGATATCGAGTCGGGCGTGGGGCACGCCGTAAGACTGATCAAGCCCGGCGCTGCTCGACGCCGAATGCGCTGTCACCTTATCCGCAGCCACTATTTCCAGCAGCCGCCCCCGCGGTGGTGAATAATCTTCATGGGCGAACGGCGAGCGTCCTTCGCCTTTCAGCGAGAACGACAGGTTGCCGCCGAGATCGACTCCCGCTTCCTTAAGCGTGCGTTCGAGCGTTGATGCGTCCCGCTGCAGCAGCTCGAGCGTTTGCGGCTTGTCCACAGCGAGCGCGGCTTGCGCATG
>DATBMX010000095.1:0-2122 GCA_036554625.1 Aestuariivirgaceae bacterium | reverse complement strand
GCGCCTTGGCGTGGAGGGGAATAGGAGGCTGCCCAAGCATTTCCTGGATATTGAGGATCGGCCCCAAGGCAACGCCGGCGCTTTGTGTGATGAGCCGCGCCTTGCGCGTGGCGTCCTCGATTGCGAGCTTGCGAGCCTCGTCTTCGCGGGCGGTTGGATCGTCGATCGAGAAGGAGATGCCATAGATCTGATTGGAGCCCTTGGACACAGCCTCATCGAGGATCGTGCCCAGGGCATCGAGCTTGCGGACGATGGCGGTCACCTGGTTGGATACGTCATAGCCGATGATCTTCGGGGGCTGCTGGCCCTGATTGTCATATTGATAGGCGGGATTGACCGTGAAATTGCTGGTCTGAATGTCCTTCTCGTCGACGCCAGACCGTTGCAGATGCGCGATGATCTCGGCCATCGCCTGATTGTTCGCGGTAAGCGCTTCGCGCGCCGTGGCGGCACGTTTCATGACGCCAAGGGTGACGATTGCGATATCGGGCCGCGCCCTTACCTCGCCCGTGCCGATGAGGGAGATGGTGCGCCTGAAAGGCTCCCTCTCCTGTTCCTGGGCTGCCGCTGTCAGCGAAGGAAAGGCAAGACACGACATGGCGAGCATATAGATGACGAGGCGGGACGGCATGGCGGCTCTCCGTTGCAGAGGGTTGGAACATGTGGCGAGGGATTGCGCCCAAATCGCGGCATTGCGCCCTAGCGGAAGGGCGGCTCGTCGAAGCTTCTGAGCTTGCGGGAGTGAAGACCCGTGCGATTCATCCGCAGATTGTCAAGAGCGGAAAGACCGATCATCAAATGCTCGCCGATGGCTCGCTCGTAAAAGGCATTGGCGGCGCCCGGAAGCTTGATCTCGCCGTGCAGCGGCTTGTCCGATACGCAGAGAAGCGTTCCATAAGGCACCCGCAAGCGATAGCCCTGAGCGGCGACCGTGCCCGATTCCATGTCGACGGCGATGGCGCGGGAGAGATTGATGCGGCGGCGCTCATGACCCCAGCGAAGTTCCCAATTGCGGTCGTCATTGGTGACGACCGTGCCCGTGCGCAGGCGGGCCTTCAAGGCAGCCCCGCTCTCGCCCGTGACGCGAGCGGCTGCATCCTGGAGAGCGACTTGAACCTCGGCGAGGGCGGGAACGGGTATGTCGGGTGGAACAAGGGCATCGAGAATGCGGTCCTGGCGCAGATAACCATGGGCGAGAACATAGTCGCCGATGCGCTGCGATTGCCGCAAGCCGCCGCAATGGCCAATCATCAGCCAGCAATGCGGGCGCAGCACGGCAAGATGATCGGTCATGTTCTTGGCATTGGAGGGGCCGATGCCGATGTTGACGAGGGTGATGCCGCCGCCTTCGCCGACGGTGAGATGATAGGCAGGCATCTGATAGCGATGCCACAGGGAGCTCGACACCTGATCGTCGACGCGCTTCGGATCGGCGCCGCGCGCAATGGCATGGCCACCGGGCAGATGAAGCTCGGCAAAGGGCGACTCCTCGCGGAGCCTCGTCAAGGCCCAGGCGATGAACTGATCGACATAGCGGTGGTAATTGGTGAGAAGAATCCACGGCTGGAACTTGCGCCAGTCGGTTCCCGAATAATGCACGAGCCGGCGCAGGGAATAATCGATACGCACAGCATCGAAAAGAGCGAGAGGGCGTGGCTTGGCGTAATCCTGCTCCCATGTGCCATCGGCGATTTCATCCCCGACTGCGGAGAGAAGCGGGGCAGGGAAGTGATGAGCAAGCTCCTGGGCGCGAACGCCGCCGAGATCGAGTTCGTCGCCCTGTTCGAAGACGTAAGGGTAGGGAATCTCCTGGTCGCTCACGCCCACGGAAATCTCGGCACCATATTCCTCGGCGAGATGGCCCAGCTGCTCGAGAAGGTAAGGTCTAAAATGATGCGGCTGGGTGATGGTGGTGGAGTAGACGCCGGGGCCCTGGAACTTGGCATAGGCCCGGGCAGTGGAAGGCTGCGGACCTTCCGGCTTGTAGGTAACCGACAGCTTGGGATAACAGAACTCGCGACGGAGCTCGGGGCCCGGCGGGACGCGGTCTTTCAGGAAAGCTTCGATCGCGAGACGCAGGCTGCTCGTGGCGCTGTCATAGAAGCTTGTCAGCCGATCGACG
>DATBMX010000094.1:0-3277 GCA_036554625.1 Aestuariivirgaceae bacterium | reverse complement strand
GCTACCGTGTCGACATGGCGCGCTTCTGCGCGGAGCTGTGCATGACCTGGGACGAGATCCGCGAGCTCGCGCGCGATCCGCTGGTCACGATCGGCGCTCACACGGTCAATCACGTCATGCTCAAGAAGGTGTCGGATGACGAGGCGCGCAGCGAGCTGAAGATGGGCGCGTCGGTCATCGAGGCCGCGCTCGGCACGCGGCCGCGCCACCTGGCCTATCCGGTGGGCGATCCGACCTCGGCGGGCCCGCGCGAGTTTCGCCTCGCCGAGGAGGTCGGCTTCGAGACCGCCACCACCACGCGGCCCGGTGTCCTGTTTCCGGAGCACCGCGAGTGCCTCACCGCGCTGCCGCGCATCACCCTCAACGGCGAGTTCCAGCGCCTGCGCTACGTCGATGTGCTCCTGTCAGGCGCCGCGACCGCGCTTCACAACCGCTTCCGCCGGGTGAACGCCGCGTAGAGTCTGCGCCGCCAACTATCGAGGTAGCTTGCTGTCCACAGGCCGCCCGGGTTCGCGGACGCAGCGCTTGTTGATCAGAACGAGCACGGAATCGATGTCGATTTGCGGCTCAAGGCAGTTCTGGACTGACGGAGAGCTCAGCAAGAGTTGCTTGGTTTCCTCGTAGGTTCGCGGACCCGCTATGATTGCGTCAATTCTGTTGGCCTCGAGCCACGCGGGTAGATGTGCTTCGCCAACCGCCTTGACGATGAACGGAAATCCAAATGCGGAGCCGCGCAGCAAGTCCTGTAGGCCGCATTTCACCTCTGTGCGCAAGAGGGCCATGAGGAAGTAGCAATTCTTGCTCCACCCGCCCTCCAACCTGCCCCGGGACGCAACCACTTTTGCATATTGCCCGGACATCATCATTACGACGATTGTCTCGTCGCCAACCCACACCGTTCCAGGGGGAAGTTCAACAATGGCCTGAAGAGCGCGCCGCGGCAGCAATGCCGCTCCGTCCTCGCTGAAGAAGAATGGACCGCTCTCACCGTGTCCACGCCTGCTGCGGAATCCAAATGAGTGAAGCTGCACAAGAAGGCTCGCGGTGTCGTGGTTGCGAAAGTTGGACAGGAGGAAGCTGTTCATGCGGACTTGCAATCTTCCTGCCTCGCCCGGCTTCCCGGCTGTGGAAGAGGTCTGAGGACCAGCCGCCGTTTCAAGACAAGAGCTCATCACCAAAGCAAGACCAGCAATGATCAACGGCGACACGCGCGCAGCAGTTGGCCATCTGAGCGCGAACAGCGTTGTCACTGTGCTTGCTCCGACAGGCCCGGATTGCCTCTCCGGATTCGCCATATCGAGATCAAGATCACGCTGGTGAACAACAGCACGTCGGTCGGCACAAACCCCGTCACGGTGAGTTGCTGGAGACTTATCCGGTCTGGAAACAACAAAGAACCTGCGATCGGCAACGCCGCGAAAAGCATGGCAAGACCAGCCGCCAAGGGAATCATAGGACCGGACTCGAGCGACTTGATTTCAGCCCATGCCCGATTCCCGCGCATCGCGGCCGCGAGCATCGCCGAGCGGCGAAAAAGCAGCCAAACGAAATGAACAAGCACAATCAAACCCAACAGGTAGACGGTGGGGGCGCTGCGCATCACATCCGGCTCCCCGACGGCGGCGACGATCAACATCCCCAGGCCGTCCGAAGCAGTTATCAGGAGTATGGCCGCGATGGCTGTCGGGAAGAGCAGTGCTTCGAACCGCTCCACCCACGCCACGAAGAGCGGAAGCGCGAATAGGAGCACAACGAGGGTCCAGCCCGCCCCTGCGCGGTTGACCATCAGCTCCATCTGCCACTCGTAGGAAGAACCGTCGGTTTGAAGGAAAACCCCGGCACCTCGTTGTTCGGCCGCCGCTAGAAAGTCTCGGCCGGCAGCGGCCCGGCGCTCAGCCAAATGTGCGAACAGATCGGGATTTGCGGCTGCATTCCACACAGCATAGATCGCCACGATCAAGACGACCATTCCAAGAACCGACAATGTTCGCAAGAATTGAGCTCGATCCCAAACCGGCCGCAGCCACAGCATTCCCAGGTAGATTGCAAGAAGGCCCACGACGTAGATCGTTTCCTTTGCGTGAATGAAGGTATTTTCGACCAGGAGGTAGATCAGCCCGACAAACATCGCCGGATTGAACTGCCGATCCCTGACGTGCATGAAGAAATGAAACATTGCCAAAGGCAACAACACCCCCACCGCAACGGAATAGCGATCAGGATAGGGCAGAAGGTCGACGCGATAGAGGGATGTGGGGATGGGGACAAACAGCACCATGATCATCGCCAGCGCCAATAGGATGGCTGCAGGTGCCAGGCTGTCGGACAACAATTGACTGAGCTTCGCAATACAAGCGAGCGAAATCAGCGCTGTGAACGGCCAGACTGCCAGATAGCCGATGAAAAGATCGACATCCAGGAAGCGTGTGACCATCGCAATCGTGATGTAGAAGGGGGCAAAGAAGTACGTCGTACGATCGTTGAGATCATATGCGATGTTGTCGTAAGCAATCGAGGGGACGGAGAGAATCTTGCGGATGATGATGAATTCATCGACGTAGAAGAAAGAGGGCTCGCGGTGCAGGATCATCACATAGATCAGGCATACGCAAATCCCGACGCAGGCGACAAGGAGCGGTTCGATCGCTATGCGGTAAGTTTCGGCGCCACGGCGGAGGACGAACCGGACGAAAATCGCCACCG
Organism: Aestuariivirgaceae bacterium; assembly: GCA_036554625.1. Classification (GTDB taxonomy): domain Bacteria; phylum Pseudomonadota; class Alphaproteobacteria; order Rhizobiales; family Aestuariivirgaceae; genus DATBLQ01. Next base: position 574 of record DATBMX010000094.1, on the reverse strand, counting down.
CATAGCCGACGACGACGGCGGCGACGTAGGCCGAGACCGTGCGGTCGATATTCGGCCCGGCGACATAGACGATCACGTTGGCAAGAAAATTCCATGTGAAGCCGAGTGATGTCGACAGTAGGGTCAACGTCAACAACCCGTAGCGCTGGCGGCTCCAGGTCTGCAGCCCCATGACGAGCAGGTATCCCGGCGCAAGCGTAAAAAATAGCAGCGTGACAGCGATTGCGATGTAGGGAGAGATGACACGGATGTACCCAGTCCAGTAGAGGACGGCGCCCAGGGCAGCAACAGTCGCCAACCCGACCAGCATCACGTCGCGAGGACTGACCAAAACGGGATCGAGCTCTGCCGGCCTGAGCAGGCCGCGACCAACCGACAGAGCTTTCTTGTTGAGGAAGGAACGGGTCACGCGAAGTCACTGGCCTCGGGCATCGGGAGAGGCCCTTATACTGCACTCTCGATCTATTTGGCAGGTGAATTGCTTGCCATTCCGCGATTACCAAGGCGTGAATCTATCCACACCCGCAATCCTCATCGCCGTGTGATTGGCGGCATCGGCGGGTGCTTGCGCGGA
>DATBMX010000002.1:0-4023 GCA_036554625.1 Aestuariivirgaceae bacterium | reverse complement strand
CGGCTATGACTCCCCTGCCCCCTTCGCGCCGCATGCAAGTCTGGGCGAGGCCCTGCTCGCGCCGACACGGATCTATGTCAAACCGCTCCTTGAGGTCGTCAAGACCAGGCAGATCAAGGCGCTTGCCCATATCACGGGTGGCGGGCTCATCGAAAACATACCGCGCGTCCTGCCCGCTCGCGTGAGCGCCGACATCAATCTGGAGATGCTCGCTTACCCGCCGGTGTTCGCGTGGCTGAAGGAGGCAGGAGGAATTGGCGAACGCGAGATGCTGCGCACCTTCAATTGCGGCATTGGCATGGTGGCGGTGGCGTCGGCCACCGATGCGGAGACCGTGAAGCAGCGCCTCGAAGCGCTCGGAGAGCGCGTCGCCATCGCCGGCTCGATCATCGCGAGGCCTGAAGGCGGAGAGCGCGTGGTCTTTCACGGCAAGCTTGCGGGCTGACGCCATGGCGGAGCGCGCCCGTGTCGCCATATTGATCTCCGGTCGCGGCTCCAACATGGAAGCGCTCATCAGAGCGGCGCAAAGCCCATGCTATCCGGCGCTTATCGCCATGGTCCTGTCGAATCGCCCGGAGGCACCGGGGCTCGATATCGCGGAAAGTCTCGGAGTCGCGACCGTTCGTCTCGATCACACGTCCTTCGCCGACAAACGCGCCTTCGAGGATGCGCTCGACCGACAGTGCCGGACGCGCGGAATCGATGTCATCGCCTGCGCAGGGTTCATGCGCCTCATGTCGGCAGAATTCGTGGAAGGCTGGAGGGGGCGCATGGTGAACATCCACCCCTCGCTGCTGCCGAACTATCCCGGGCTCAACACGCATGAGCGGGCTCTTGCCGACGGGGTGAGAATTCACGGCTGCACGGTGCACTTCGTGAGCGCGGACGTGGATCGAGGACCCATCATCGCCCAGGCGGCGGTGCCCGTTCATGCCGATGACACGGCAGAGCTTCTGGCCCATCGCGTGCTCGCCCAAGAGCATTGCCTTTACCCGATGACGCTCGATTGGCTTGCCTCAGGCAAGACGAAGCTCGATCAGGACCGTGTGATCTATGATTTCGAGCCCGAGCGGGAGCCTGCCCCGTTAATGGTGCCGCGCGCCGCCAAACGCTAGATGGTCGCGGCGGTGACGATCATGGGCACGGCGATGGCGAGGAGAAGGCTCAGGGCGAGGAAAAGCATGAGGCGAATCGTCGAGTTCATGCTCCAGTTATGATCCCTGTCACATGAGCAGCGGCTGATCGGGCCGTTCATCCGGGATTCAGAACGCTCAAGTCGTCATCCCCCCTCGGTGAGAAGATGGTCGGGTTTTCGCCCGGCCATGACGCATTGCGTGAATCACGCCGCTCTAATCCACACATGAATATCGTGGAAGGGCGCGCCGCCGCAGGGGGCCGGCTGGTCGGCCCCGGTCAATGTGTTGATGCCGCAACCGTCTTCGAAAGCCTCATTGGGCCAAATTGATTCGGCGATCACCACGCCCCGGCGCAATCCGGCAAAGGCCTGAAGATGAATCGTGACGGCGCCGCGCTCATTGCCGATCCTTACCTTCTGCCCATCGCTGAGGCCAAGTGCCGCCAAATCTTCGGGATGAATGAAGAGCGTGGGCCTTCCCTCGCGCTTTCTTGAACTCGGCGTCTCGTTGAACGTCGAGTTGAGGAAGGTTCGTGCCGGGCTCGTCGACAGCTTGAAAGGATGGCGTTCGTCCTCCTGCTCGCGCACCTCCCAATGGTCGGGCAAGGGTGGAATTGCGTCGATCGGTCCAAGCGACGGGACCAGCGGGTTGAAACGAACCGCCCGCCAGTCGGGCCTAAAACGATATTTCCCGTCGGGATGACCAAAGCCGTTGAGGAAATGCGCCGACTCGAAGTCGGGCTGCACGTCGATCCAGCTTTCCTCCTCCAACCGATCGAGTCCGGGACGCCTGGTGTTCGTCAAAGTCCAGTCGATGAGCTCGCGGACCGACATGTCGAACCCTGGGTGGCTTGCTCCCACGCGGCGGGCCAAGGCGCAGATCACGTCGTGGTTCGATCGGCATTCGCCCGGCGGATCGATGAGCTTGCGGCCGAACATGATGTGCTGATGCCCGCCGCCCTGATAGAGATCGTCATGCTCCAGGAACATGGTGGCAGGCAGCACGATGTCGGCGAGCTCGGCCGTTTCGGTCATGAACTGCTCATGCACGCACACGAAAAGGTCCTCGCGGGCGAGCCCTCTCTTGACCTTCGTCTGATCGGGAGCAACCGAGGCAGGGTTGGTGTTCTGCACGAGCATGGCCGCGATGGGAGGGCCTCCCCTGAGGTCGTAGGGATTGCCGGTCAAGGCCTCGCCGATGCGCGACATGTCGATGATGCGGATGGAGGGATCGCGCAGATCGGTGCCCTCGATCATCCGCTTGTTCCAGCGATAGATGCCGCTGTTCGAATGAAGGGCGCCGCCGCCCTCGTATTGCCATGCGCCGATCACTGCCGGGATTGAGGTGACGGCATGCAGATTGTGGGCGCCGTTGCGGTGGCGCGAGAAGCCGTAGCCGATGCGGAAGTACACGCGCTTCGTCTCTCCGATGAGCCGCGCGAAGGCCTCGATCTCGCCCGCCGGGCAGCCGGTGACGGCCTCGGCCCAGGATGGCGAGCGCTGCTCGAGATGGCGCGCGAGCTCGCGGGGAACATCGGTGTATTTCTCGAGATAGGGCCAATCGGCGAGCCCATCGTGAAAGAGCACATGCATGACGGCGCAGGCGAGCGCCCCATCCGTGCCCGGGCGGATGATGAGGCCCATGTCGGCCTGCTTCATGGTCGCCGTCTCGTAAATGTCGACCACGACGATCCTGGCGCCCCGCTCCTTGCGGGCGCGCATGGCGTGATGCATCACATTCACCTGGGTGTGCACCGGATTGGTTCCCCAGATGACCACGCAGTCCGACTTCGCCATTTCGCGCGGGTCCGAGCCCCAGAGGCGCCCTGTTCCCGCGACATAGCCCGGCCATGACAGGGCGACGCAGAAGGTGTCATACATGCCGGAATATCTCTTGGCGTGGCGCAGGCGGTTGATGCCGTCGCGCATGACGAGGCCCATGGTGCCGGCATAGTAATAGGGCCAGACGGCTTCGGCGCCATAGCGTCCCTCGGCCTCGACGAAAGCAGCGGCGACTTCGTCAAGCGCATCGTCCCAGGAAATCTGCTGCCATTCGCCGCTCCCCTTGGCGCCCTTGCGCTTCAGCGGGCGAAGAAGGCGATCTTGATGGTGGATGCGTTCGGCGTAGCGCGCGACCTTCTCGCAGATCACGCCGGCGGTATAGCTGTTGGACTTGGCGCCGCGCACACGGCCTATCGTCCGGGAGTCGAGAAGCTCAACCTCCAGAGCGCAGGTCGACGGACAATCATGCGGACAGACCGACAGGCCGGTCTCGATCTTCCGAGCGACGTTCATTTCACATCCTGAACATGCCCCTTTCTTAGCCGAAGTCCGCCCGGCTGTAGAGGGGCATGTTCAGGAGCTTTGCTGAGAGCTATCGCGCGTCTTCCAGACCGTCGGCGATGCGCATACGCGTGATTTCGTCCAAAGACTGGTAATAGGCTGTCCAGGCCATTTCGAAATAATAGGAAACGAGCGGATTGCCCAATCCCCTAATCCGCCGCAAAAGCGATGCAGCCGCCAGCCCGATACTCACACGGTCGTCGTGGCCCGCTTCGCGCGCGCCCGCTTCCATTGGCTTTGGCATATACTTCTCCCCCGATTCAGTGCCTGCCAGATGCGCCCGTTCCCTATACATCCGGTTGTGCCGCAGAGTAAAGCGCTAAGGACGCGCTTCTATCATCATGCATAAGAAAATCCTGATAATCTGAGATTGTGATTTTCTATTGCCTACGGAGTCACGAGCCGTCGCGGGGGCTTTACCCCGCTGCTTGAAACCGGCTCTACTCTCTCCAAGAAAAAAAGAGAGGCTGGAATGAAATCGCATGCGCGGGTGGTGATCGTCGGCGGCGGGGTTATGGGAACGGGCCTCCTCTATCATCTGGCGC